>JAEHDO010000457.1 GCA_016880375.1 Betaproteobacteria bacterium
CGTTCATCCTCGTCGGCATCGGCGCCGAGCTGGCGGTGATCCTGGCCATCGTGTACACGCCGGCGGGCAACTGGCTGTTCGGCACGGCGCCGATCGGCTGGGAAGTGTGGCTCTTCGCCCTGCCCTTTGCGGCGCTGATGTGGGGGCTGGATGAGGCGCGCAAGGCCTGGCTGCGCAGGCAATAAAAAAGCCGGGCGTCGCCCGGCTTTGCATCGAGGTTCTCCGCGCTTACTTCAGGAGCTTCTCGTACATCCCCACCACATTATCCATCACCTCGAGGATGCGCTCGCTGGTGGTGGCGATATTGGTGGCGTTGGCCTTCCTGTCGCCCTTGCCGGAGAGCGCGGCATCGAAGAACATCCACTGCTGCTTGCCCAGTTCCAGCTCGTCCTTGATCTGCGGGGTGTTGATCTGCGCCGCCGACAGCTCGCCCAGTTTCTGCACGAACTCGGTCCTCGACTTGTCGATCTCGGCCTGGGCGCCGGCCGGCGCCACGCCCCAGTTCATGGCCTGCGCGTACTTGGCGATGCGCTGCGAGAGCATGCGCTGGCGGCCCGAGACGTTCACCAGGTTGCCCTGCGTCGTGCCGGAATGCGCCGCGAGCTGCCCGGTCGCCTTGTTGGCGATATTGACGACCGACTCGCTGACCTCGACCATCTGGCGGCCGGCCTCCTGATTGGGCTTGGCGCCGACGAGGAGATCCTTGTAGCCGCTCCAGGCCTTTTCCAGCACGAGGTAGGTCTCCTTGATCTCCGGCGTCGGCGCATAGTTCTTCAATTCGACGACCCGCCGGTCATACATGGCGATGGCGCTGTCGAGGATGCGTTTGGAGCGGTCGACATCGACGCCCATGCCGATCTGGAAGTAGGCCTTGGCGAGGCGGTTGGCGGTGTAACGCAGCGAACCGGCCTTGTTGATGGCGTCGTTGATGTTGGTAATCTGGGCCTGGGCGGGATTGCCGGCGGCGTCGAGGCCCATGGCCAGCACGGCAAAGGCAATCAGGGCAAGCAGTCTTTTCATTTGTGCGCTCCCTCTGGCCGCAACTCGCCCGGGCGGGCGGATCCGTGACCTTTCGAAGGCACTATGCTAGCCGGGTGGAATCCGGGACAGATTGATGAAAGTCAATCTGGAAAACCGCCTATCCGGTGCCGCCGACCGTCAGTCCGTCGATGCGCACGGTAGGCTGTCCCACCCCCACCGGCACGCTCTGGCCTTCCTTGCCGCAGGTGCCGACGCCCGGGTCGAGGGCGAGGTCGTTGCCGATCATGGAGACGCGCGTCAGCACGTCCGGCCCGTTGCCGATCAGCGTCGCCCCCTTCACCGGATGGGTGATCCTGCCGTTCTCGATGAGATAGGCCTCGGCGGCGGAGAAGACGAACTTGCCGCTGGTGATGTCAACCTGGCCGCCGCCGAAGTTGGCGGCGTAGAGGCCCTTCTTCACCGAGGCGATGATCTCCTGCGGATCGCGCTCGCCATTGAGCATGCAGGTGTTGGTCATGCGCGGCAGCGGCAGGTGGGCGAAGGACTCGCGCCGGCCGTTGCCGGTGACCGGCACGCCCATCAGGCGGGCGTTGAGGGAATCCTGCAGGTAGCCGGCGAGGATGCCGTCCTCGATCAGCACGGTGCGCTGCGTCGGGTTGCCCTCGTCGTCGACCGACAGCGAGCCGCGCCGGTCGGGGATGGTGCCGTCGTCGATCACCGTCACGCCCGGCGCGGCGACGCGCTCGCCGATGCGCCCGGCGAAGGCCGAGCTGCCCTTGCGGTTGAAATCGCCCTCGAGGCCGTGGCCGATCGCCTCGTGCAGCAGGATGCCGGGCCAGCCGCTGCCCAGCACCACCGTCATTTCGCCGGCGGGGGCGGGGCGTGCGGAAAGGTTCACGCTGGCCTGATGCACCGCCAGCTTCGCATAGTCGCGCAGCACGGCATCGGTGAAATAGGCGTAGTCGTAGCGGCCGCCGCCGCCGGACGAGCCCTGCTCGCGGCGGCCGTGCTCCTGCATGATCACCGTCACGGAGACGCGCACCAGCGGCCGCACGTCGGCGGCGAGATGCCCGTCGGCGCGGGCGATCAGCACCACTTCGTAGACGCCGGCGATGTGCGCCATCACCTCGACGACGCGGGAGTCCTCGGCACGGGCGAAGCCCTCCAGCCGCTCGAGCAGCTTCACCTTCTGCGTGTCGGGCAGCGAGGCCAGCGGATCGGCGGCGCCGTACAGCGCCGGCACGGCTGCGCCGCGCAGCATCGGCACCAGCTTGCCGGCGCCTTGCGCGGCAATGGCGCGGGTGGCCTGCGCCGCCGACTTCAGCGCCGGCAGTGAGATTTCGTCGGAATAGGCGAAGGCGGTCTTCTCGCCCGAGATGGCGCGCACGCCGACGCCGCTCTCGATGTTGAAGCTGCCCGACTTGACGATGCCCTCCTCCAGGCTCCAGGCCTCGGAGCGGCTGTACTGGAAGTACAGGTCGGCATAGTCGAGGCGGTGCCGGTAGAGCTCGCCGAACACGGTTTCGAGCTGACGCGCGCTGAGGTCGAAGGGTGCCAGCAGGCGGGATTCTGCCGTGGCCAGGGGGGATGCGGCTTGGGTCGCGGTTGCGCTCATGTCCATATGACGAATGTCGAATTCAAAGTTTTCTGTGCTCCAGCGCCGGCAGGCTGGCGCGCAGATCGGCGATGCGCGCGGCATCGATCTCGGCCGTCACCACGCCCGGGCCTTGCGCGAGTCGCTCGAGCACCGCGCCCCAGGGATCGACCACCATGCTGTCGCCCCAAGTGCGCCGTCCGCTCGGGTGCGTGCCGCCCTGGGCCGAAGCCAGCACATAGCAGAGGTTTTCCACCGCCCGCGCGCGCAGCAGCAGTTCCCAGTGCGCCTGTCCGGTCGTATGCGTGAACGCCGCCGGCACCACCAGCAGGTCCACCGGCCCCATGGAACGATACAGTTCCGGAAAGCGCAGGTCGTAGCAGATCGACAATCCCACGCGTCCGACGGGGGTATCGAATGCGGCGGCCTCGCCGCCGGCCTCGATGGTCCGACTCTCGTCGTACAGCTCGGTTCCCTGCCGGAAGCCGAAAAGATGGATCTTGTCGTAGCGCGCCACGCGCCGGCCGGCGTCGTCGAACACCAGGCAGCTGTTGCGCACCTTCCCCGGCACCGAAGCCTCCAGGGGAATCGAGCCGCCGACCAGCCACACCCGGTGGCGCAGCGCCGTCTCGCGCAGGAAATCCTGCAGGGGTCCTTCGCCTTCCTTCTCGCGTGCGCGCACCTTGTCCGTTTCGTCGCCGGAAATCAGCGGGAAGTACTCGGGCAGCGCCACCAGTCGTGCGCCGCGCGCCGCCGCCTCGGCCACCAGGCGTTCGGCGTCACGCAGGTTCTGCGCGATGTCCGCTCCCGACACCATCTGCACCGCCGCGATCCGCGTCTTGCTCACTGGACCGCCTCCTCTCTTTTCGCCGCCTGCTGCTGGAGCTTCTCCACCTTCGGATCGACCCAGCTGCCGGTGATGGCGTACTCGAAGGCGAACATCTTGCCGAGCGGATCCTTGAGGATCTTCTGTGCCACCCAGGCGGCAGCGCCGATGGCGGGATTGGCGATCATGGCGCCGACGGCCAGCGTCTCCGATAGCGCCGGCTCGATGCGCACGCGCAGGTTCTGCGTTTCGGCGGGGATGCTGGCCTCGCCCTTGATGAAGATGTTCGCCGACGGCCCCTGGATCTGCAGGTCCTGCGTGCTGATAACACCGCGCGCCATCCTGGCGTTGCCGCCGATGCTGTCGAAGGCGAAGCCCTCGCTGAAGATGTCGCGGAAATCGAGGCTGATGCGCCGCGGCAGCGACTGCAGGCTGAGGATGCCGAGCAGGCGCCCGACGCCGGGATCCAGCTTGTTGAACTGGCCGCGCGCGGCTTCCACCGCCAGGGTGCCGTCGAGCGTGGCGTGGTCGATCTGCGTCGGCGTCCCGGCCCAGGACACCTTGCCCTCGAGCCTGGCCGTGCCACGCCTGACGGCATCGGCATACCCCAGGCGCTCCAGCATTTTGCCGATGTCGGAGACATCGAACTTGAAATTCAGCTTGGTGCCGCTTTCGCCCCAGAGGCCGTCGGAGACCAGCCCGCCGTCCGGGTTGCTGATGGCCAGCCGGTCCATCCTCCAGGCATTCACCTCATTCGTCGCCGACAGTTCCAGCTTGCCCAGCTTCTTGCCGCGCAGGGTGAAGCTGTCGGCGACGATGTCGAGGCCGGGCAGCTCGCGCAGCGGCTCGTCCTCGATCAGGGCATGGCCCGAGCGGGTGTCGTTGAGGCTGAACTGCTTCAGCCTCGCGCGCAGGCGCCCCTTGCCGCCCGACTTCCAGGAAAACTCGCCGGTCGCATCGCTGCTCGCCACCTGGCCCTGCCAGGTGTCTTGCTGAAGCGCGGCCTTCAGCGTCACCTCATGGAAGGGCCGGCCGAAGGCGATCAATTCGTCGGCGCGCAGGTTCAGCGCACTCACCGGCAGGCTGTCCCCGACGCTGCTGCCGTTGCTGCCGTCGCCTGCGAACTGATGGCGCCAGAAATCCACGTTGAATGACGGCACGCTGGCCGATACCAGCAACCCCTTTTCGGGCAAGGCAGGCGACTCGCCGGTGCCGCCGATGTCGACGACGCCGCGCTCCACCACCGTGCGCCCCTTTTCCTGCCGGCTCGCAATGCGGACGGCAAACACTTTCCCCAGCTGCATCTGCGTCTGTTCGCGCTTCCCGTCCGCAGCCGCGGTGCTGTCGCGCTCGAAGCGCAGCGACAGGGCCTCGGTCGAGGACTTGTTGAACGGCTCTGGCAGGCTGGAGGCGATGCCCTGCAGGTTCGATTCGAACTTCACGCCGGTAGTGCGGTTCTTCACCAGCACGCTGGCGCGCCAGGCGCTGCTGCCGGCGAGGTGCTCGAGCAGGCGGTGGTCGTGCGTCTTGCGCGCATTGGCGATGTTCAGGCTGCCCTGGGCATTGATGGCCACCGCCCCGTCGCCGCGGGTGGCGGCGTTGATGACCAGCGGCGAGCCGAGCAGCTGGGCGCGCGCCTCCTTGACACTGACGCTGCCGCCGGTAAATTGCAGGCGGCCGTTGACTTCAGTGAGCGGCGGCAGGTCGGGGTCGAACGTGAGCTCGTTTCGCAGGAACTGGTATTCGCCTTCGGTCAGGGTGTTGGACACCTGGCGCAGGGGAATGGTCAGCTTGAGCGCCAGCGTGCCGCTGCCCGAGGCGCCCATGCCCTCGGTGAAGCGGTCGATGCTCTCGGACACCGGGCTGCTGGCGATGAAACGCAGGAAGTCGGCCGTCGGCCCGGCGGCGTGGCCCTTGACGGCAAGGATTTCCTCCGGTGCTTCCAGGTCGGCGATCTCGGCACTCACGCCCGAAACGGTGACGCCGAATATGTTGCCGCGCTTGGCAGTGATCAGCATGCGCTTGCCCTCGAAGAGCAGGTCGCCTTCGATATTGTCGAGGCCGGGCCAGTTGGTCGAGAAGCGCAGCTGGGTGCCGGCGATCTTCGAGTCGACGCGGAAGGTGCCGCTCTTGCCGTCGGCGAAGGGGAAATCCTTCAGGTCGCCCTTCAGCCGCAGCGTGGCGTTGTCGGCACGCCCGCCGGTGATGGCCTCCCGCAGCCATTCGCGCACGTCGCTGCTCACCACCAGCGGCATGTAGCGCCACACCGCCGCGCCGTCGGCGCGCGTGAGGCGGCCGGTAATGTCGGCCTCGCCGGGCCCGTCCGGGCTGCTGCGGTAGCGGCCGGAGAAATTGCCGTCGGCGTCCTTGTTGCTGAAGGAGACGTTGTGCAGCTGCAATTCCGTGCGCCCGGCGGACGTGGTCCAGTTGATCCTCGCCGACAGCTGCTCGAAGTCCTTGCGCGGGCCGGCGAACACCGTCGGCAGTTCCAGCGTCGCATTGCGGCTCTGCAGGGAAAACAGGCCGCCCTTCTCATTGCCGTCGATGGCCCCCGTCAGCCCGGAAAAGCCGGGGATGTAGCCGACGGCATGCCGTTCCAGGTCCTCGAAGCGGGTGCGCAGGCTGTAGCCGGCAATCGCGCCGGGATCGCCGCGCCAGCTCAGCTTGAGGTCGTACAGCCTGCCGCTCAGGGCATAGTCTTCCAGGTGCTTCTGCGAGGCCGCGTCGAGCGGCAGGAAGCCGGCCAGCCGCCGCAGCGCGCCGAGATCCAGGCCGTTGGCGGACGCTTCGCCGCGCGCCGTGCGTCCGCCCTGCGTGGCCGTCCAGCGCAGGCTGAAATCGGTGGGGGCGATGGCGATGCCGTCGCGCGTGGCGAGCGTCAGCCTGCGCGTGGCGACGTCGAAGCCGCCCTCGTGCAGGCCGCCCGAGACGCGGCCGTTGAGGAAGGCCAGGTCGAGCATCGGCAACTCGCGTGCGAGGCGCAACTGCACGTCGCGCAGGGCGATGTCGGCGGTCATCGTCTGCAGCTGCCTCTCCTTGAAGCCGAACCACAGGCGGACGCCGCCGGCCCCCTGCGGCAGTTCGATCGGATAGTCCACCCAGGCACGCCAGCCGGCGAGGTCGGCATAATCCAGCTCGGCATACAGCTGGCCTTTCCAGTCCTCGATCTGGTCGAGGTCCCGCCCGCGAAAATCGCCGCGCACGTCGAGGCGCGCCGCCAGTTCGCGCGGCGGCAGGGCATTGAAGCCGAAGCGGTGGCGGCGACCGTCGTTCTGCAAGGTGAAATTGAGCTGCTGCAGTTCCAGCGGCGGCGCGCCGCGCTTTTCGTCCTCCCAGCGGATGGTGGCGTTGCGGACGATGACGTGGTTCTGCGACAGCAGCCAGTCGGCGAAATCGCTGCCGCTGGCCTCGGTATTGACCTGGATGCCGGCGATGAAGATGCGCCCGTTCCTGCCCCGCCGCACGCTCAGGTTCGGCGCATCGATCTCGAGGCGATGCAGCCGCAGCTGCCGGTGCCACAGCGAGGACCACGAGAGGTCCGTCTCGACGGTGTCGAAAGTCAGTCCCGGCCGGCCGGCGGCATCGTGCACCTTGACGTGGTGCAGCGACAGGTGCGGGCGCAGCCCCTGCCAGTGCGTATCGATGCGCTCGATGGTGACGGCGAGCCCCACCGCCTGCGTGATGCCGCGCGCGATGTCCTCGCGGTAGCTCTCGATGTTCGGCAGCACCGAATAGCGCAGCGTCAGGACGAGCAGGGCGAAGCCGAAGTAGCCGATCCAGAACAGCCAGACCAGCGCACGGCGAAGCCAGGCGGGGATCAGGCGGGGATAGCGGCGAAGACGCGCAACAAGGTTTTTGCGCGGTGTCGAAGAATCGATTGAAGTCCTCACTGCATCAATGGGTTGGGTGCGGCCGGACGACAAGCCAGTACAATGCGCCGGTTGCGCTATTTATTTGATTTTACCCTTAAATGTTCCCGCAGCCCTGCAGACGGACATGACCCCAGCCAATCTCGAAGCAATTCTGCCCCTGAGCCGCTTTCTGGCCCGCCTCGTCGAGAGCCGCCCGGAAATCGGCGACGCGCTCCGCACCGACCTGCAAACGCCCTGGAACGCGCCGGCCATGCGC
>JAEHDO010000458.1 GCA_016880375.1 Betaproteobacteria bacterium
GCGCGCTCGATGGCCATCCAGGTGCCGGCGGAGGAAGCGAAAAGCTGAGCCGCCGGCGCAGCAAAAGGCAAAACGGCCTCTTGCGAGGCCGTTTTCATTTCCGCCTTGCCGCCGTCACTCCGGCAGTGCGACCTTGCCGTCCTTGCTGAACTGGTAGTCGCGAAAAATGTGCTCCGCGGTAAGCAACTGGTAGCTGCCGTCCTCAAGCCGCCGCGTGGTGTCCTTCAGGCGGTAGGTGTAGTGCCCGCAGGTCCAGCAGTCGAAGTTGCGCATATGGGTGCACAGGCAGGTCTTGTCCCAAACCGCGATATCCTTGTCGCCGGGATGCGCCGCCACCTCGCGGTAATAGGCATCGATGTAGGCGCAATGGCCGTTCGAATCCAGCAGGTAGCCGTAGGCCTCGCAGTTCGGGCGGATGCCGGCGCCGATGGCCGGACTTCCCTTCAGCATGCGCATCGGATAGCCGGTCGGCGAGATGCCGTTGACCTCGATGTCGTCCTCGCTGGCCTTGAAATACTCCTGCTGCACTTTCGCCGGCAGGCCGCATTCATCCGACACCGTGAAGCGCGTCGCCACCTGCACGGCGGCCGAGCCGGTTTCCAGGTACGACACCGCATCCGTGCCGGTGAAGATGCCGCCGGCCGGGATCACCGGGATGTCGAGCTTCTCCTGCCGCAGGTAGTCGAGGACTTCCGTCGTGATGGTGCGCAGGTCGTACTTCATCCAGTCGTCGAGGCCGAAGCCGAGGTGGCCGCCCGCCAGCGGGCCCTCCACCACCACGTAATCCGGCAGGCGACCGGTGCGCGCGCTCTTGCGCAGGAACAGCTGCAGGGCGCGCAGCGACGAAACGATGATGCCGAGCTTGACATCGCGGAATCGCGGGTGGTCCTCCATCAACGCGAACGAGCCCAGGTGAAGGCCGGCGGCGAGCGTGATGCCGTCGATACCGGCGTCCATGGCGGTGGTCAGGCGGACGCGCAGCGTCTCCTTCGGCGCGTTCATGGTGAGCTTCTCCATGCAGTTGATGAAGATCAGCCCCTCGCCGCGCTTGGCCTCCATCGTGCTCTGGACATGCAGCCGGGTCGCTTCGGCCACGTCGCCGAGGTCGAACTTCACCTCGGACTTGTCGACGTTGGCGACGTTGTGCTTGTAGCGCTTCTGCTTGACGCTGACGAACTTCGTTTCGTAGCGGCGGTCGGAGACCGTCTTGATCATGGCGTCGGAAATATGGCCCACGCCGCCCAGACGCGCCGCCTCCAGCGCCAGTTCCGCCGTGGAGATGTCCACGCCCATGCCGCCGATCATGATCGGCACCAGCTCCCGCTTGCCGAGCCGCAAGCGGAAATCATCCACGCATTTCATCATTCTAGGCGGCCTTTGGCCGAGGACAGTAAAGGCGGCATTTTACGCCAAGGCGGACGTTTCCATGGGGACCACCAGCCATCAATGGCTGGTGCCCTCGGAACGGGTGATCTTGTTCCAGACGTTGTACTTGCCGACCGGTCGCTTCGCCGGGATGCGCTTGACTTCCTTCAGCGTGGCAGAGTCGAAGACGATGAGGGCGCCGTCGTTCTCCCACAGGCTGGCGAGGGCGTACCTGCCGTCCCTGGTGAACTCGATGTGCGCCAGGGTCTTGCCCGGCACGGGCTTGAGCTGGGCGACGACTTCCAGGGTTTCCTTGTCGATCACCGTCAGCGTGTCCTTGTGCTCGCGGCTCATCATGGAATCCACCCAGGCGTAGCGCGAGTTCTCGTGGCTGCGCATGAAGAAGCCGGGGCCGGGCGTTCTGATCTGCCTGATCGTCTTCCAGTCCTTCATGTCGATGATGCTGACGACGCCTTCCTTGAGGTTGGGCGTGGCCATGACGCGGCGGCCCTGCCAGATCCAGGTGATGCCGGAACCCAGGTGCGGCATGCCGGGCAGGTCGAGGGTGGCGATGCTGCGGCGCACGTCGAGATGCACCACCTGGCCCTTGCCGCCCTCCCGGCTCGCGCCCATCACCTCGTTGTAGTCCTGCGTGAAGAAGAAATCGTCGAGGTAGTCGTCGAGCACCGAACGCTTCGGGTTGAGGAAACCCGGAATGAAGGCGCCCTCGCGGTACTGGAAATCGTGGATCATGCCGGCGGGGATCTCCGGCGCCTTCGGGTCGTAGCTGATTTCCCAGGCTTCCATGACGTCCTTCAGCGCCGCGACGAAGCTCTGGCGCGGCTCGGCGGTGTAGACGGCGGAGACGCGCGAGCTTTGCTTGCCGTAGCGGTCGCGAACCGCGTGGATCTTCAGCGGATTGAGGTCGGCGTCGAGGATGACCAGGCTGTGCGGCAGGTAGTTGGCCACGGCCACGTATTTGCCGTCGCCGGAGACGGCGGCGTTGCGCGTGTTGATGCCGGCGCGCACCTCGGCCACCACCTTGAGGTTCCAGATGTCGAACTTGGAAATCCAGCCATCGCGCGAGGCGAAGAAGACGTAGCGCCCGTCCGGCGTGAACTTCGGCCCGCCGTGGAGGGCGAAGCGCGAGGGGAAGCGGTGGATGGGCTCGAACTTGTCGCCGTCGAGCAGCGTGACATGGTGGTCGCCGCCTTCCACCACAATGAAGAGGTTCATCATGTCGGCGACAAACTGCGGCTTGTCGGGCAGACTGCCCGGCGCATGATGCGCGATGCGCGAGGCGCGGATCTCCTGCTCGCCCCACTGCGGCATCGGCACCGGCGTGTAGATGTAGTCGGCGAGCGCCTTGATCTCCTCGGGCTTCAGCACCTCCTTGAAGGCCGGCATCTGCACGGCGGGGCGGCTGTCGCGGATCATCGCGGCGGCGGCATCCTTGCGCAGGCGCGAGAGGTTCTCCGGCAGCAGCGCCGGGCCCATCAGGCCGAACCGGTCGGCGCCGTGGCATTCGGCGCAGTGCTTGCGGTAGAGCTCGGGCGCCGGCTCAGCGGCAAGGGAAAAGCCACCTCCAAGGCACCAAGACACCAAGATGCACAAAGAAAACCAATATGTCCTCTCGGTGCTCCTTGGTGCCTTGGTGTCTTGGTGGTGAGGTTGTTGGTTCATTTCAGTCCGATTTCCTCGTCGGTCAGGTAGCAGCCCGGGTCTTCCGCCCAGGGATCGCCGGTGAGCTGCTGGGCGCGCACGCGGGTGTTGCCGTCGCAGATATCGAAATGGGCGCAGACGCCGCAGCGGCCGCCGACCTTGCGCGGCTTGGCCTTGAGGCCGGCCATGATCGGGTCGGAAACATCCATCCAGATGTCCGGGAAGGGCCGCTCGCGCACGTTGCCGAGGGTGTGGTGCCACCACATGGTGTCGGGGTGCACGTTGCCGAGGTTGTCGATGTTGGCGACGTTGACGCCGGAGGAGTTGCCGCCCCACTGCGCGAGTTTGGCCCGGACATGCGCCGCCTTGTCCGGGAAGCGCTTCTCCACCCAGTGCA
>JAEHDO010000459.1 GCA_016880375.1 Betaproteobacteria bacterium
CCATTATTACGGAATTCCCCATGCGCGACATCGCCCGCCACGGCCAGGTGTTCACCCCGCCGGCCATCGTCGACGCCATGCTGCGCCTGCGCCGCAATGCGGGGCGCGTGCTGGAACCGGCCTGCGGCGACGGCGCCTTTTCCGCGCGCCTGCCCGGCTGCGTCGCCATCGAGCTGGACACCGTGCATTGCCCGCCGGAGGCGCTCAACCTCGATTTCTTCGCCTATCCCGAAGCCGAGCAGTTCGACACCATCATCGGCAATCCGCCCTATGTCAAGGCGCGCGACATCCAGCCCGGCACGCGCCGACGCCTTGCCTCGCGCCTGCTCAACGGCCACAGCAACCTGTACCTCCACTTCATCGAGAAGTGCGTGCGCCATCTCAGGCCGGGCGGCGAGCTGATCTTCATCACGCCGCGCGACTTCCTCAAGTCCACCGGCGCGGCGCGGCTCAACACCTGGCTGTTCGACCAGGGCACGATCACCGATTTCCAGGAGCTGGGCGACGCGCGCGTCTTCGACGGCGTGGTGCCCAACTGCGCCATCTGGCGCTTCGAGAAGGGCAGCCGGGCGCGGCGCCTGGCCGACGGCCGGCGCATGGTGCTCGCCGGCGGGCAGCTCCTGCTCACGCGCGGCATCTACAGCGTGCCGCTCGCCGGCGTCTTCGCCGTCAAGGTCGGCGCGGTGTCCGGTGCCGACGAGGTCTTCGCCAACGCCGAACTCGGCAACAGGGACTTCGTCTGCTCGAAGACGGCGCAGACCGGCGAACTGCGCAGGATGATCCATCTCGACCGCGAAGGGCCGATCGACTATCTGGTGCCGTTCAAGGAGCGCCTGCTGGCGCGGCGGGTGACGAAGTTCGACGAAAGCAACTGGTGGAAGTGGGGCCGCCGTCATTTCGTCTCCGATGCGCCGCGCATTTACGTCAACCAGAAGACGCGCAATCCGCGCCCCTTCTTCCTCAACGCCTGCAACAATTACGACGGCGCCGTCCTGGCGCTGTTTCCGCATCGCCGCGACGCCCCGAAGGAAGTCCCCTTGGGGGACGCCGACCTCGCGCGGCTGCGCGACCTGCTCAACGACGTCGACTGGGCCGAACTCGGCTTCGTCTGCGACGGCCGCTTCCTCTTCGCCCAGCGCAGCCTGGCGCAGGCGCTGCTGCCCGAGGACTTCGCGCCCTTCGCGACACGCGCTCTGGTATAACATCGCCCCATGGTTCCAAGACTGACCACCGCACTCACCGGGCCGCTGCTCGACCTGGAAAACACCTTCCTCGACCGCGCCACCGCCATCGAGCAGTGGTTCCGCGCCCAATGGCAGGAGCACACGCCGCCGTTCTACTGCTCGGTCGACCTGCGCAACGCCGGCTTCAAGCTGGCGCCGGTGGACACCAACCTCTTCCCGGGCGGCTTCAACAACCTCAACCCGGCCTTCCTACCGCTGTGCGTGCAGGCGGCGATGACGGCGATCGAGAAGATCTGCCCCGACGCCAGGAACCTGCTGCTGATCCCCGAGAGCCACACGCGCAACCAGTTCTACCTGATGAACGTCGCGCGCCTGGCGACGATCCTCAACCGTACCGGCCTCGGCGTGCGCATCGGTACGCTGATCCCGGAGATCACGGCGCCGACGCCGCTCGCGCTGCCGGATGGGCAGACGCTCGTGCTGGAGCCGCTCAAGCGCCTCGACGGCCGTCTCGGCCTCGAGGGCTTCGATCCCTGCGCCATCCTGCTCAACAACGACCTCTCCGCCGGCGTGCCGGAGATCCTCAGGGACCTGCACGAGCAGACCGTCATCCCGCCGCTGCATGCCGGCTGGCACGTGCGCAGGAAATCCCGCCACTTCGCCGCCTACGACCGCGTCGCCGGCGACTTCGCCCAGGCGATGGGCATCGATCCCTGGCTCATCAATCCCGACTTCGCCGTCTGCGGCAGGATCAATTTCCAGGAGCGCGAGGGCGAGGAGTGCCTGGCGTCCAATGTCGACGCGGTGCTGACGCGCGTCAAGGCCAAGTACGCCCGGTACGGCGTCAAGGAAGCCCCCTTCGTCATCGTCAAGGCCGACGCCGGCACCTATGGCATGGGCATCATGACGGTGCGCGATGCGTCGGAGGTGAAGGGGCTCAACCGCAAGCAGCGCAACAAGATGGCAGTCGGCAAGGAAGGCCTGCAGGTCACCGAGGTCATCATCCAGGAAGGCGTGCACACCCACGAGACGATCGAGGGCAACGTCGCCGAGCCGGTGGTGTACATGATCGACCGCTACGTCGTCGGCGGCTTCTACCGCGTGAACACCGAGCGCGGCCGCGACGAGAACCTCAACGCCCCGGGCATGCGCTTCGAGC
>JAEHDO010000075.1 GCA_016880375.1 Betaproteobacteria bacterium
CACGGGCGATATGCATCGCCCGTGGTGCTACATCGGTCTGCTTACTTGGGTGCTGTTTCGGAAGTCTTTGCCTTCGGCTTCGACTTGCCCTTCGCCTTGGCCTTGCCCTTCGGCGCATCGGCCGTCTTGGTGGTGGACGCCGGGGTGGCGGGCGTGGCGGCCGTCGCCGGCGTGGCGGCTTTCGCTTCGGCCGGCTTGGCCGGGCTGGCAGGCGTGGCCGGGGTAGCAGGCGTCGCCTGGGCGAAGGCCAGCGAGGTGGTGGCAGCAAAAGCGGCGGCAACGGCGAGAGAAATCAGTTTGCGCATTTTTTAATTCCCTTCATTGGTGTGGAGTGCAAGGGACATCCCTTGAATCCCGGACAGCAGTTGTGTCTGTGTCTGTTCCCTTAACGCCGGCCCATTCGGGCAGGTTGACACGCCCCATGCAGTATCATTGGCCTCCCCACGGAGAACACGGCATGACCACGGTTTACGGCATCAGGAACTGCGACACCATGAAAAAGGCCTTCGCCTGGCTGGTTGGCCACGGCATCGCCTACGACTTCCACGACTACAAGAAGCTCGGCGCCGACGAGACCCTGTTGAAGAAATGGGCAGCGCAAGATGGCTGGGAGAAGCTCATCAACACGCGCGGCCCCAGCTTCCGCAAGCTGCCGCCGGAAAAGCGGGCGAATCTCAATGAAAAAAGGGCCTTCGCCCTGATGCTGGAAAACCCCAGCATGATCCGGCGGCCGATCATCGCATCCGGCAGGACGCTGCTCATCGGCTTCGACGCCGACGAATTTGCCAAAAAGCTGAAGTGATCTCGGATTTCGTCGTCCGCTTCCTCCTCGAGGAACTCGACATCCGCGGCGCCTTCGTGCGCCTCGGCGACGCCTGGCGCAGCCTGCAGGCGCGGCGCGGCTACGCCGACACGGTGCGCGACCTGCTCGGCGAGATGACGGCGACGGCCGTACTCGTCGGCGGCAACCTGAAACAGCCGGGACGCCTTACCTTCCAGCTGCAGGGCCACGGCCCGATCCGGCTGCTGGTGATCGACTGCACTGCCGAGCTGCACCTGCGCGGCATGGCGCAGGCCGAGGCCGATGTGGCCCCGGCGCCGGTTTCGCGGCTGTTCGGCGACGGCCGGCTCTCGCTGATCCTGCAGCCTGAGTCGGCGCGCGAACCCTGGCAAAGCCTGGTGCCGGTTGCCGGCGACAGCATCGCGGAGGTTTTCGAGCACTACCTCGCCCAATCGGAACAGCAACCGGCACGGCTTTGGCTGACGGCAAACGAACAGTGCGCCTGCGGCCTCTTCCTGCAGAAACTGCCCGGCGCCGACGCGAAGGACGCCGACGGCTGGGGGCGCATCGAACAACTCGCCGCCACGGTGACGCCGGCGGAGCTGCAGTCGCTGCCGGCGGAAACCCTGCTCGGCCGGCTGTTCCCCGAGGAGGCGCTGCGCCTGTTCACGCCGAAACCGGTCGCCTACGACTGCCCGCAGGACCGCGACAAGGTGAGCGGGATGCTGCGTTCGCTCGGCCGTGCCGAAGTCGAGGCCATCCTGGCCGAGCGGGGCGAGATCGTCGTGCGCGACGACATCTGCAACCATGAGTACCGCTTCGATGCCGCCGACCTGGACGAACTCTTCCCGCCGGCGGCACGGGCGCAAAGGACCGTGCATTGAACCGCAAGGCGCTTACCGAGGGCTCGCTGCTGATGTGCGCGGTGGTGCTGATCTGGGGCGCCTTCCTGCCCGTCAGCAAGATCGTGCTGGCCGTCATCGATCCCTACTGGCTGACGCTGCTGCGCTACGGCGTCGCGGCGCTGTGCTTTCTCGCCGCGCTGGCCTGGATCGAGGGGCGCGGCGCACTCGCCTACGAGGGGCAGGCGGCGAAAGCCTGGGCCTACGGCAGCGCCGGCTTCGCCGGCTTCAGCCTGCTCGTCTATGAGGGCCTGCGGCTGACGCGGCCGGAACACGGTGCCATGATCCTCGCCCTCGGCCCGGTGAACATCGTGCTCTGGCAGTGGCTGCGCACGCGGCATCGCCCGCCCGCGGCCGTGCTGGCCTGCATCGCCGTCGCCATCGCCGGCCTCGGACTGGTGGTGAGCCAGGGCGAGTTCGCGCGCCTGTACTCGGGCGGCAGCGCCCTGGGCAACGGCCTGATGTACCTGGCTTCGTGGTGCTGGATCGCCTTCACGCTCGGCGCACAGAAGTTTCCGGGCTGGTCGCCGGTGCGCTACACCGCGCTCTCCGCCGCCCTCGGCTGGCTGACCATCCTCGCCCTCGCCGCCCTGGCCGGCGCCGGCGGCCGCAGCCAGCCGCCGGCGCCCGAAGGATTGCGCGCGCAGCTGTGGGCGCTGCTGTTCATCGTCTTCGTCGTCTCCTTCGGCGCGGTGCTGTTGTGGAACATGGCGGTGGCCAAGCTCGGCCCCCTGAACGCTGCGCTCTTCGCCAACTTCGCGCCGGTGGTGACCATCCTCATCACCGTCTGGCAGGGCCAGGCGCTGCTGCCGGTGGAGGTCGCCGGCGCCGCGCTGGTGATCGGCGCGCTGGTCGCCAACAACCTGGTCAACCGCAGCATGGCGAAACGGGCGGAAGAACTGCTGGCCTCCACGCCAGCGGCATTGCGGTAGCATTGCGCCATGGTGCACATCCCTTCCAGGCCCATCTACGACGTCGCCGCCATCCGCGACATCGAGGCGCGCCACGCCGGAATCGAGCCGCCGCTGATGGCGCGCGCCGGCGCCGCCGCCGTATTGCAGGCACTGACTTTCGTGGCGCCGGACGGCCCGCCGCCGCTCATCGTCTGCGGGCCGGGCAACAACGGCGGCGACGGCTTCGTCGTCGCCCGCCTGCTGCGTGAGCGCGGCATCGCGCCCGTCGTCGTCTTCGCCGGCGACGAGGCGAAACTGCCGACCGATGCGCACGAAGCGCTCGCCCGCTATCGCAGCGCCGGCGGCGATATCAGCCACGAGATCCCGCAGCGCCGCTTCGCCCTGGCAGTGGACGCCCTCTTCGGCATCGGCCTGCAGCGCCCCGTCGAGGGCGCTAACGCCGAGCTGATCCAGCGCATCAACGGCCTCGGCTGCCCGATCCTCGCCCTCGACATACCGAGCGGGCTCTGCGCCGACACCGGGCGCGTGCTCGGCTGCGCCGTCAGGGCGGATGCCACGGCCACTTTCATCGCGCTCAAGCCCGGCCTGCTCACGCTGGACGGGCCGGACCATTGCGGCGCGATCAGCGTCTGCGATCTGGAGCTTGCGCCCGAGCGCGTTCTCCCGCCGAGCGGCCGTACCGTGACGCCGGAACTGTTCAGGTCCCGACTGAAGCCGCGGCCGAAGAACAGCCACAAGGGGATGATGGGCGGCGCCGGCATCCTCGGCGGCGCCCCCGGCATGGCCGGCGCGGCCCTGCTCGCCGGCCGTGCCGCGCTGAAGCTCGGCGCCGGTCGCGTCTACGTCGGCATGCTCGACGGCACGGCGCTGGCTGTCGACCCCCGCCAGCCGGAGCTGATGCTGCGCCGGCCGTCGGAGATTTATTCCCCGGGCTTCGCCACCGCGCTGGCGGTGGGCCCCGGCCTCGGCCAGAGTGCCGAGGCGCTGGACCTGCTCAGACAGGCGATTGCAGTCGACCTGCCGCTCGTGCTCGACGCCGACGCGCTCAACCTGCTGGCGGCCCATCCCGTGCTGGCGGATCGCGTCAGGAAGCGCGCCGCGCCGGCCCTGCTGACGCCGCATCCGCTCGAAGCGGCGCGGCTGCTCGGCCTCGAAGCCGGCGCGGTGCAAGCCGATCGCCTGCGCGCCGCGATTGCCCTGTCCGGGAAGCTGAATGCCGTGACGCTGCTCAAGGGCTGCGGCAGCATCATCGCCTCGCCCTCGGGGCGCTGGTATATCAACAGCAGCGGCAACGCCGGCATGGCCAGTGCCGGCATGGGCGACGTGCTCGCCGGCATCGCCGCGGCCCTGCTGGCGCAGGGCTGGGAGGCCGAGGCGGCGCTGCTCTGCGCCGTGCACCTGCATGGCGTCGCCGCCGACCGGCTCGTCGAAGCCGGCGCCGGGCCGGCCGGCCTGACGGCGGGCGAGACCATCGATGCCGCCCGACGCGTCTTCAATTCCTGGATCGACGCCTGAAAATGACCGGACAAGCCCTCGCGCAGCATCCGCTGCGCGGCATCCTGCTGTTCATGCTGGCGCTGATGCTGTTCGCCCTGCTCGACGCGACCTCCAAGCACCTGACCGCCAGCTTCGCCGTGCCGCTGCTGGTATGGGCGCGCTATACCCTGCATTTCCTCATCATGCTGATCTTCGTCGCGCCCTCGCTGCGCCTGCAACTGGTGCGAACCGACAACCTCGCCTTGCAGGTGGTGCGTGCCCTGGCGCTGGTGGGCACCACCGGCTTCGCCATGATGGCCTTTCGCAGCATGCCGCTGGCCGAGGCGACGGCGGTGCTGTTCCTTTCCCCGCTGCTGGTGACGCTGCTGGCCGGTCCCTTCCTGGGCGAGCGCATCGGCGCCGGCCGCTGGGCTGCGGTGATTGTCGGCTTCGCCGGCGTGCTGCTGATCGCGCGCCCGGGCGGCGCGCTCAACCTGGCAGGCATCCTCTGGGCGCTCGCCGGCGCCGCCTGCTACGCCGTCTACCAACTCCTGACGCGGCGCCTGAGCCACGCCGAGCACCCCCTGACGCTGCTCTTCTACACGGCGCTGGTCGGCACGGCCGTCATGAGCCTGGCGCTGCCCTGGTTCTGGTTCGAGTTCTCGCCCAGCCCGCTGCAATGGCTGCAGATCGCCTCGCTCGGCTTCTACGGCGGCGTCGGCCATTTCATCCTGATCCGCGCCTTCCGCCTGGCGCCGGCCTCGACGCTGACGCCCTTCGGCTACACGCAGCTGATCTGGGCTGGCCTGCTCGGCTGGCTGGTATTCGGGCACATTCCCGATACCATGACTGCGGCCGGCATGGCCGTCATCGCCGCCAGCGGCCTCTGGCTGGCGCTGGGCGAGCGCCGGCCGGCGGATCAGGCCGGGGCAGCCGGGTAGGGATACAGCATGTTGAAGGCGATGCTCTGGCCGAAGCCCTGCACGATGCGCACGTGCTCGCGGCG
>JAEHDO010000460.1 GCA_016880375.1 Betaproteobacteria bacterium
GGGCGAGCGCAGTACCGTATAGGCCTGATTGATACGGGTGGCGAAGGCGCCGGTGCGTTCATCTCGTGCCGTTTGCCGGTCCGGATGGAAGAGACGCATCAGGAGCCGGTGGTGTTCCTTGATGGCCTCCGCGCCGGCATCGGGCTCAAGGCCGAGAACGCGGTAATGATTGGCGTTGTGGGCCAGCAGGATCTGTTCGATGAAGAACATGGCGGCCTTCTGCTGTTCACCGGGCGGCGCAAACAGCGCCGGAGAGGAATCCGCGCGGCTATTGCCGGCGGCCGCCAGAAGCAATTCGCTCATGCCCTTCGGCAGGCGCGCCCGGCCGTGCAGCAGATCGGGAAAAGCGCTCGGCGCGCGGAAAAAGGCGAGCGCCAGCGCAATGCAGTCGGAATTCACGTCTGCCATGGTCGCACTCATGTTGGCAGTCGTTTTTGCTCCGATTCGCCGTACTGGTAGTAGTAGCCGTGATAGCCGTAAGCGCGTTGCGTCACATCGACCTTGTTCAGTACACCACCGATCAGCCGGCTGCGGGTGCTGCGCATGCGTTTGACCGAAGCCATTGCCGATTGCCGGCTGGTACCGCCGCTTTCGGCCACCAGAATCGTTGCCTCGGCCAGGCTGCCGAGCAGCGGGGCATCGGCCAGACCGAGCACCGGCGGGCCGTCGATGATCACCTGGTCAAATTTTTCCGCTGCCAGGTTGAGCAATGCCACCATCTTGCTGCTGCTGATGAGTTCGGCCGGGTTCGGAGGAAGCGGGCCGGAAGGCATCAGGAAGAGCCGTGGAGTCGAGGTCGTCTTGGTGACGTCGACCGGCTCGGAATTTCCGGCCAGGTAGTTGGTCAGGCCCGAATCATTGCCGATGCCGAGCTTCCGGTGCAGCGAGGCCTTGCGCAAGTCGCTGTCGATCAGCAACACGGTCTTGCCGGCCTGCGTTATGTGCATCGCCAGGCTGAGCGCCGTCGTGCTCTTGCCTTCGCCGATCGATGTGCTGGTCACCAGTAACACCTTGGGCATGCCCTCGGGTGTCGAGAACTGCAGCGTGGTGCGCAGCGAGCGGTAGGCTTCCGCGAATGCCGAGCGTGGGTTGGCGTTTTCCAAAATCGCTGGCTCCTGGCCGTCGACCGTCTTGATCGCCGGGATGATCCCGAGAACCGGCAAGCCGAGAAACTTCTCCATATCCTCCGGCGCCTTGATCGTGTCGTCGAGGTGTTCGAGCAGCAAGGCCAGCGCAATTCCGCCGACCAGGCCGAGGCAGATGGCGATCATCAGGTTCCACATCAAATTCGGCTTGAACGGCATTTTCGGCACTTTTGCCTTGTCGACCACGGTAATGTTGTTGATTCCCACCCCGCCGGCCACCCCGATCTCCTTGTAGCGCTGGAGCAGGCTGTCGTAAAGCTGGCGACTGGTATCCACCTCGCGCTTCAGCAGGTTGTACTGGAAGTTGCGGTCCTGCCCGCCCAGCACGGTAGACTTGCTCTCCTTCAGCTTGGCCGCCAACTGGCTTTCCTGGGCCAGCGCCGCATCGTAGTTGGCCTTGAGCGCGCCGACCGTGGCCTTGGTTTCTTTGGCGATCTTGGACTCCAGTTCCTTGATCTGGCTTTCCATCTGCTGCATTTTCGGGTAGCCGGGCTTGTAGGTCTTCAAGCCTTCCTGATAGTCGCCCTCCAGCTTTGCCAGGCGTGTCTTGTATTCCTGGATCAGCTTGTTGTCGACCACTGCCGCGACAAACGATGCGTCGCCGGCCCTGGCCTGCTGGTAGAGCGACTCGGCGCGAATCCGCTCGCCCTGCGCCTTGGCCAGCGCCGTCGTGAACTCTTCGAGAACCTGCGAATCGGGGCTCTGCTGCTTTTCGTCCTGGGTAACGATACCCTCCCGGCGGGTAAAGGCATTCAGTTCCTTCTCCGAATCCTCGAGCTTGACCTTGATCTGCTGCAGACGCTCCTGGAGAAAGGTCTTGGCGTAGGAAGTGGCCTCCATGCGCCGCTCCAGGTTCAGGTTGATGAACGCCACGGCGATGGCGTTGGCGACACGTGCCGCCATCTGCGGGTCGGGGCTGTCGAAATGAATCTTGACCAGGCGTGAATTGCGCACCGGCGCCACTGTCAACACGCCGGGCAAGGCGGGCAGCAGACCTGTATCCTTTTCGCGTTCAGCTCCTTCTTTCGCCCTGGACTCGTCGCTCCGGAAGAGATCCAGCCAACTGCTTTCCTTCTTTTCCGGTTGTGGCGCCGCAACCAGATTGAGCTGCTCGATCACGCGCTGTGCCAGCCCCTCGCTCTTCAGCAGTTCGTACTGGGTCTGGTAGAACTCCTGGCTTTCATAAACCGGTTCATTGGGTGTGACCCCCTGCTGCGCAAAGACCTTCGACTCCTGCTGCTCGATCTGCAGCGTCAGACTGGCGCGGTAGATCCTGGTCATCAGGAAGGTGGCCGTCATCACGCCGACCACGACGATGGCGAACAGGGTCAGCACCGTCCATTTGCGCTTGACGATGATGTCCCAATATTCGCGCAGCCGGACCGAAGCACTTCCCGCGTCGTCAGGTGGCGGCAAATGCTCATGAAGCACGCTCGGCAACTGGTTGGGGCGCTCGATCAGCGCGCCACCGTGGTACAACTTTACGTTGCCGGCACGAGGGCGGTTAGAGGAATCGTTTGAAGGTTCGGTCACAGGCTGAATCAATAAGTGTCACAAAAGGCCAGCTGACGGAAACGCCGTGGCTGGCTAAACAATTCAGTGGGGAATCGTGTAGGAGCCGAAATTGATGAATCCGCGCAAGGTATCGGTCACGCCTTTGAAAAAAGCCGCGCTGGCCGATTTTTCAACCGTTACGGTGTCGTTTCCCTTGATCAGCGGATCGGCCACCTGGCCGCTGCGGATGGCCAGCAGATCGAAGGTGAGAACCTCACGTTGGCCGCTTGGCTTGTCCCGGAATATATGCACCATGGTCGGGTCGGCGAGCGGATCCAGGCCGCCCGCCATGGCGACCACCTGCAACAAAGTCGTTTTGCCAGTCAGCGGATAGGCGCCTATCTTCATCACGCTCCCATCGACCACCACACGCTGGCTGGCGAATTCCTTGACGAATACGCTCACCTGCGGGTCCTGCAGCAGGTTCTCCGAAAGCTTCGCGGCGAGCACCGTTTCCAGTTCGTTGGCCGTCAGCCCGCCGGCGCGCACTTGGCCGAGCAAGGGCAGCGTAATCATCCCCTGCGCATTCACGCGCACGGAACGCGTCAGTTCCTGGACCTGAAATACGGAGATTTCGATGAGATCCTGGGCGCCGATCCGGTATTCGTCCTGTTCGGCGGTAGCTGGAATCGGCTTCGGCGAGGCAGTGGGAGGCGCAGCCAGGGGGGCGACAGGAGCTACGGCTTGCTGCGCATGCAGCGGGCTGCCCCCGGCAAGTGCCACCAGACCAACGGCGGCGAA
>JAEHDO010000076.1 GCA_016880375.1 Betaproteobacteria bacterium
ACTTCCATCGGGTGCTCGGACGGACCATCGGTCTGGTTTTCTTTCTGCCCTTCCTCTATTTCTTGCTGCGGCGCAAGATCGATCGCAAGCTGGTGCCGAAGCTGGTGGGCATCTTCTTCCTGGGCGGTCTTCAGGGCGCCATGGGTTGGTACATGGTGAAGAGCGGACTGGTGGACGATCCGCGCGTCAGCCAGTACCGCCTCACTGCGCATCTCTCTCTCGCCTTCCTCATTTTCATTGCCATGATGTGGGTGGCGCTGGGGCTTCTCGAGGAACGCTCACGCTATTTTGCCCATGAAGGCTACCGCCGCTTGCAGCGTCTGGGATTCTGGCTGTTCGTGCTGGCCTGCTACATGGTCGTCACTGGCGGCTTCGTCGCCGGCATCCGCGCGGGCAAGGCCTACAACACCTTTCCGCTGATGAACGGTCATGTCGTGCCGCCGGAAATCCTCATGATCGAACCGTGGTACCTGAATTTCTTCAACAACATGGCGACCGTGCAGTTCGATCACCGTCTCGGCGCCTGGCTGCTGGCCTTTCTCGCGCCCTGGTTCTGGATCAGGCTGCGCCAGTTCCCCGACCGCGTACGCGCGCAGAGGGCGGCCAGCCTGATGCTCGCCGTACTCGCCGTGCAGATCGCGCTGGGCATCCTGACGGTGCTGCATGCCGTACCCGTGGCGCTCGGCGCTGCGCATCAGGGGGGCTCGATGGTGCTGATGGCGGCGCTGCTCTGGCTCAACCACGAATTGCGCGTGCCGACGCAGTTGCGGGTTTCCTGACAGGGCACCCGGGGTGTCAATGCCGCCCTTCGGCTCAGCGCGCGGAAGACGCATTCGCGCCCTCGCGATACTTACCTGCCTGCTGTCGGTGCTGGTCGTGACGGTCAGCGCCACCTTGCGCCTGTCCGGCGCCGGTCTGGGCTGCGCTGACTGGCCCGGCTGTTATGGCGCCATTCTCGCCGGTGTGCCGCACGCGCCGTGGGAGGGCGCCCGGCTCGTGCATCGCATCGTCGCCACCCTGGCGCTGTTGGCGGGCATCCTGCTTGCATGGCGCTGCTGGCGGCCGCAACCCCTGCAGCCGGCAGCGCGCTATGCGACGCTGTTGCTGGCACTGATGCTGTTCCTGTCGATTCTCGGGGTTTGGAGCGCTGATCCGCGCATGGCCCTGGTGAATTTCCTCAATCTTGTCGGCGGGCTCGGCCTGGTCACCTTCTCGTGGCGCGTGGCGATCACTGCCGAGCCTTCGCAAATGCTGGAGCGGGGCGGCGGCGGGCGGCTTTGCCGTGTGGCGCTGGTTCTACTGACGCTAACGGTGGTGCTCGGTGCCCTCGTCGGTGCGCGCTACGCGGCGGTGGGCTGCAGCACCCTGCCCGACTGCCAAGGCGTCTGGTGGCCAGCGCCCCATGGCTTTTTGGCGCTGAATCCCTTCGTCAGGCTGGCGGGGCCGGCCGCGCCGGGGGATGCCGGCGCTGCAGCGCTGCATCTGCTGCACCGCTACGCTGCCGTGCTGGCAGTCTTGCTGTTCGCCGTCGTGGCGCTGCGACTGCGCAAGGTGTCGCGGGCACGCAACGCCGCCCTGGCGGTGCTGACTTTGCTCATCCTGGAAAGCGGGATCGGTGTGCTGACGGTGGTCAGCGGCTTTTCCCTCTGGCTGGGGGTGGCGCACAATGTCGGTGCGGCGCTGCTGCTGGCCGCGGCCGCCAGTCTCATGCACAGCGTAAGGCAATAAAAAAGCCCGCGGGTTGCGCGGGCTTGTGTTCCCAGGGGCCTCGGTCAGGCCAGTTGCACGGGAATCTTGTGGCGCTGGTTCATCATGCGATTGCGCGAATCGACGTATACCAGGTCCGGCTCGAATCGCGCCAGTTCCGCTTCATCGTACATCGCATAGGTGGCGATGATGAGCAGGTCGCCGGGCGCCGCCTTCCTCGCCGCCGCGCCGTTGACCGAAATGATGCCGCTGCCGCGTTCGGCGGAAATGGCGTAGGTGGTGAAGCGTTCGCCGTTATTGACGTTGTAGATGTCGATCTGCTGGTACTCGCGGATATCCGCGGCATCGAGCAGATCCTGGTCGATCGCGCAGGAGCCTTCGTAGTGCAGCTCTGAATGCGTAACCGTCACGCGGTGCAGCTTGGACTTCAGCATCATCCGTTGCATCGTGGTCGCTCCTTCTCTCAGTCACAGTAGCTGGCAGGTTGCGGTTTTCCTCTCCCGCAAGGTGCGCTGCTGGTGCCCCGTCGGCCTGAGCGCAAGACGGAGCCCTAAACTTCCAGGTTGTCGATCAGGCGCGTGCTCCCAAGGAGTGCCGCGCCCAGCACCACCAACCCAGAATCGTGAGCGGCCGGCAATTGTAGATCAACTTGTTTTCGCACCGCAACATATTGTGGAATCCAGCCACTGGCGCGGAGTTCGGCCATGGCACCCTCCTCAAGCCGCGCCAGGTCTCGCTCTCCGGCCCGTACCCCATGCCGAACGGCTTCCAGAGCCAGATACAGCCGGGGAGCCTCCGCCCGTTCGCCTGCTGAAAGGTAGCCGTTGCGGGAGGAGAGCGCCAGCCCGTCCTCGGCCCGCACCGTTTCGCCCGGGACGATCTCGATGGGCAGGCCGAACTCGCGCACCATGTTGCGGATGACCATCAGCTGCTGGTAGTCCTTCTTGCCGAAGACGGCGACCTGCGGCTGGACGATGGAGAACAGCTTCATCACCACTGTGGCGACGCCACGAAAGAAGCCGGGGCGGAACTCGCCCTCGAGGATGTCCGCCTGCGCCGGGTCGGGCTGAACAAAGTAGGCCTGCGGCGCCGGATACATCTCCTTTTCGTCGGGCGCGAAGAGGTGGGTCACGCCGACGGCCGCCATCTTCGCGCAGTCGGCCTCGAAGGTGCGCGGATACGTGCCGAAGTCCTCCTGAGGGCCGAACTGCAGGCGGTTCACGAAAAGGCTGGAGACGACGCAGTCGCCGAGCGGCTGCGCCTGGCGCATGAGGGCGACGTGGCCCTCGTGCAGGTTGCCCATGGTGGGCACGAAAGCGACGCGGCCGGCATCCTTCAGCGCGGCACGCAAGCCGGCGATGGTCGAATGAACCTGCATGTCAGTAGGCGTTTTCGGGGCCGGGGAAGCTGCCGTTCTTCACCGCCTTGACGTAGGCCCTGACGGCATCGTCGATGTTCGCCGCGCCATCCATGAAGTTGCGCACGAACTTGGCCTTGCGGCCGGGATAGACGCCGAGCATGTCGTGCAGCACCAGCACCTGGCCGTGGCACTCGGCGCCGGCGCCGATTCCTATTGAAGCCATGCTGGTCAGGCTCTCGCTGATCTCGGCGGCCAGCGCCGAGGGCACCATCTCCAGCACGAGCAGCGCTGCGCCGGCATGCTCCAGGGCGAGGGCGTCGTCCTTCATCAGTTGCGCCGCCGCCTTGGTCTTGCCCTGCACGCGGTAGCCGCCGAGCTGGTTCACCGACTGCGGCGTGAGGCCGATGTGGGCGCACACCGGCACACCGCGCTCGACGAGGAAGCGCACCGTCTCGGCCATGTAGGCGCCGCCTTCGAGTTTCACCATCTGCGCACCGGCGGCCATCAGGGCCACGGCCGATCGCATCGCCTGTGCCGGGCTCTCCTGGTAGCTGCCGAAGGGCATGTCAGCCATCAGGAACGGTCGATTCGCCCCGCGCGCCACGCAACCGGTGTGATAGACCATCTGCTCCAGCGTCACCGGCAGAGTCGAGCTATGGCCCTGCAGCACGTTGCCGAGCGAGTCGCCCACCAGCAGTACGTCCACGCCGTTGCGCTCGAGCAAGACGGCGAAGCTCGCGTCGTAACAGGTCAGCACGGCGATCTTCTCGCTCTCGGCACGCATGCGCGCGAGTTCGGTCAGGGTTACCGGCCGTGAATTCTCAAGGTAGCTCATAAACGCATTGTTCGGTGGTCGGGCACGGAGGGGATGATAGCGAGCTTTGCCAGCTTTTGCTCGCGGCATGCGGCCATCAGTTCGCCGGCCGGGCCGCGACCCGGGATGAAGATGTCCGGGGCGAGCTCCAGCAGGGGCAGCAACACGAAGGCGCGCTCGTGCATGCGCGGGTGCGGCAGGGTCAGTTGCGCACTGCGTCTCGTCTCGTCGCCGTAGAGCAGAAGATCGAGGTCGAGGGTGCGCGGCGCATGATGGAAGTCGCGGCGGCGGCCGAAGCGCGCCTCGATGGCGAACAGTTCCTCGAGCAGGACCTCGGCGTCGAGCGCGGTGTCCACGGCGGCGACGGCATTGATGAAGTCGGGCTGGTGCTTCAGGCCGACCGGCGCGCTGCGGTAGAGCGAGGAGGCGGCCACCAGCGTCGTCTCCGGCAGCGTACGCAGCGCGGCGAAGGCTGCCTGAACGGTGGCCAGCGGATCGCCGAGGTTGCTGCCCAGCGCGATGTAGGCTCGCGTGGTCATTCCCCGCCTTCCGAATCGGGGCCTTCCCCGCCGCCCTTGCGGCGTCGCCGTTTCCGGCGGGCTGGCTTTTTCTCCGGTGTCAGCATGGCCAGCCGCGCCTCGGTGTCGGCTTCGATGAAATCCCGCCACCAGTCGGCCAGTTCGTGGTCCAGTTCGCCGCTTTCGGCGCGCAGCAGCAGGAAGTCATAGCCGGCCCTGAAGCGCGGCTGCTCGATCACGCGCAGCGGGCGGCGGCCGGCGCGGTTTTCCAGGCGCGGCTGCAGGATCCAGATGTCCTTGATGTCGGCGGCGATGCGGCGGGTGATGGCCAGCTTGCCGCCCTGGATGTCGAGCACCTCGTCCATTGCTCCGTGCAGGGCGGGGATGGACGGCTCGCCGTTCTGCTTGCGCGCCTCCCATGCAGCGAGCGCCTCGTGCCAGAGCAGGGTAGCGAAGAGGAAGCCGGGCGAGGTGCGTTTGCCGGCATTCACCCGCGCATCGGTGCTGGCCAGCGAGAGCCAGACGAAGCGCTCGCCGAGCGGCTGTTCCATGATGACGTCGAGCAGTGGCAGCAGACCGTGGTGCAGGCCTTCCTCGCGCAATTGCCGGAGGCATTCGACAGCGTGGCCGGAGAGCAGCAGCTTGAGCATCTCGTCGAAGAGGCGCGCCGCCGGCACGTTTTCCAGGAGATCCGCCATCTCGCGGATCGGCGTCCGCGCCGCCGGGTCGATCGCCAGCCCCAGCTTGGCCGCCATGCGCACGGCGCGCAGCAGGCGCACCGGATCCTCGCGGTAGCGCTTCCTCGGGTCGCCGATCATGCGCAGGGTCTTCTGCCTCAAGTCGGCGACGCCGTGGTGGTAGTCGGTGATGGTCTCGTCGGCGGGGTTGTAGTAGAGCGCATTGATGGTGAAGTCGCGCCGCGCCGCGTCTTCCTCGACATTGCCGAAGACGTTGTCGCGCAGCACGCGGCCGTGTTGGTCGGTCTCCGAGTCGACATCGTTGCCGGCGCGGAAGGTGGACACCTCCATGGTCTCGCTGCCCGACATGACATGCACGATTCGGAAGCGCCGGCCGATGATGCGCGAACGGCGGAAAATGCCGCGCACCTGTTCCGGCGTGGCGTCGGTGGCGATGTCGAAATCCTTCGGCACGATGCCGGCGAGGAGGTCGCGCACCGCGCCGCCGACGACGAAGGCGGCATGGCCGTGTTCCTGCAGGCGGGCGACCGTCTGGCGCGCACCCGGCGAGATCGATTCGCGGCGGATGTGGTGCTTCTCGACAGGGATCAGTGCCGGTTCATGCGCAGGGGGTGCCTTGCTGAACACGCGGCGCAACAGCTTGCGGATCATGCTGCGTCAGGAATAGGTGTCACGAAAGGGCGCAATGATACAGCAGATCAACGTGTTATCTCAGGCTGATGATCGGCCAGCCGTGCTGGTGCGCATGGCGTTCGAGCGTTGGATCAGGATCCACCGCCACCGGATCGCTGACCTTGCCCAGCAGCGGCAAGTCGTTGAGCGAATCGCTGTAGAACCAGCTGCGGCCGAAGCTGTTCCAGTCGTGGCCGAGGCCGGCCAGCCAGGCCTCCACCCGCGCGATCTTGCCCTCGCGGAAGCAGGGGATGCCCGCCACGCCACCGGTGAACCCGCTGCCTGACCGCTCCGGCTCGGTAGCGATCAGGTGGGCGATGCCGAGCTCGCGGGCGATGGGCGCGGTGACGAAGCTGTTGGTGGCGGTGACGATCGCGGCCAGCGCGCCTTCGGACAGGTGACGGCGCACCAGTTCCCGACCCTTGGCCGTGACGATGGGCAGGATGCGGGTGGCCATGAAATCGGCATGCCAGTCATCGAGTTCGCGTCGCGGATGGCGCGACAGCGGCTTCAGCTGAAAATCGAGAAACTCGTGGATGTCCAGCGTGCCGGCCTTGTACTGGTCGTAGAAGTCCTGGTTTCGCGCCTCGTACACCTCGCGGTCGAGCACGCCACGCGAGATGAGGAATTGCGCCCACTCGAAGTCCGAGTCGCCGGCCAAAAGCGTGTTATCAAGATCGAAGAGGGCAAGGTTCACGGCGTCAGGGTTTCTTGTTGAAATTGGCGAGCATTTCTTTCAGGAGCGGCACTGTCACCGGCCTTTTGCGCTCCATCGAGGCGCGGTCGAGAGCATCCAGCACCGCCATCAGCGAGGGCAGGTCGCGCGAAGTATGGCGCAGCATGTAGCCGATGACCTCGTCTTCCATGCGCAAGCCGCGCTGGCTGGCCTGGCCCTGCAGGGTGGCGGCCTTCTCCTCGTCGCTGAGCGGCTTGACCTGGTAGACGATGGCCTGGCCGATGCGCGTTCGCAGGTCCTCGCGCAGCTTCAATTCCAGCGGCGGCGCCGTGCCGCTCATGAGCAGCGCCAGGCCAGCCAGCCGGGCCGAGTTGAAGGCGCGGAAGAGGGCGACCTGGGCCGCCTCTCCGAGGCGGTCGGCGTTGTCGACGATGAGCAGCCCGTCGTGCGGGCAGGGCAGCTCGGCACCGGCCTCCTCGCCGGCGACCAGGACGACACGCCGGCCGGCCGCGTCGGCGGCGGCCCGGGTCGCCCGCAGCAGGTGGCTGCGGCCGCAACCCGGCGGTCCCCAGAGGTAGACCGCTTCGTAGGCTTTCGGCTGCGCCAGGGCGCGCAGGCGCGCCACCAGCTCGACGTTGGCGCCGGCGATGAAATTCTCCAGGGAGGGATTCTGCTCGGGGCGGATGTCGAGCGTCAGCTGCTGAGGCATGTTCGTGGTGAATGATGGGGGCGGATACGATAAAATCTGCCCTTTACTGCGCGATGCGCAACTTTATCACGAAGCGGATATTCCCTTGAGCTCCCTTACTTACCGCGATGCCGGCGTCGATATCGACGCCGGAGACTCCCTCGTCGAACGCATCAAGCCCTTCGCCAAACGCACGATGCGGCCGGAGGTGATGGCCGGCATCGGCGGCTTCGGCGCCCTGTTCGAGATTTCCAGGAAATTCAAGGAGCCGGTGCTGGTTTCCGGTACCGACGGCGTCGGCACCAAACTGAAGCTGGCCTTCCAGCTCAACCGGCACGACACCATCGGCATCGATCTCGTGGCGATGAGCGTCAACGACATTCTGGTGCAGGGCGCCGAACCGCTCTTCTTCCTCGACTACTTCGCCTGCGGCCACCTCGACGTGGATACCGCCTCAAGCGTCATCCAGGGCATCGCCAAAGGCTGTGAACTGGCCGGCTGCGCGCTGATCGGCGGCGAAACGGCCGAGATGCCGGGCATGTACCCGGACGGCGAGTACGACCTGGCCGGCTTCGCCGTCGGTGCGGTGGAGAAGTCGAAGATCATCGATGGCCGCAGCATCGAACCGGGCGACGTGGTAATCGGGCTGGCCTCCAGCGGCGCGCATTCCAACGGCTATTCCCTGGTGCGCAAGATCATCGAACGGGCGAAGCCGGACATGAATGCGGATTTCGACGGCCGCAGCCTCGCCGAGGCGGTGATGGCGCCGACGCGCATCTACGTCAAGCCGCTGCTCGCCCTCATGAACGCCCTGCCGCTGAAGGGCCTGGCGCACATCACCGGCGGCGGCCTGCTCGACAACGTGCCGCGCATCCTCGGCGAGCCCCTGGTGGCGACGCTGTACAGCCGCGCCTGGACGCGGCCGAAGCTGTTCGACTGGCTGCAGCAGGAAGGCCAGGTGGCGGATGCCGAGATGCACCGCGTCTTCAATTGCGGCATCGGCATGGTCGTCGTCGTCGCCCAGGCTCACGAGGAGCAGGCCCTGCAGCGGCTGCGCGCAGCCGGCGAAACGGCATGGAGCATCGGCAAGATCAGCCGGCGCGGGCCAGACCAGCCGCAAACGATCGTGACCTGAGCGGTGCGGACGGACTGCGGGTCCGGGATTCAGCCGAACCGGCAGCCAGATTTGGAAAAGAGGTTTCATCCCCAATGGCAACAGCAAAAAAACATCTCGTGGCGATCTTCGCCGCCGTCGGTCTGCTTGCGCTCGGCGGCTATGCCTACTACGTCAATCAGTCCGCTCCGCCAGTGCCGATGGCGCCGGCCGGAGGGCCCGCCCCGGGCAAGGCTGGCGGCCCTCCCGGCGCCTTTGCCATTGGCGTGGACACCGTCAAGGTCGCGTCATCCGTCTTTGTCGACGAGGTGGCTGCGGTAGGTTCCCTGAAATCCAACGAATCGGTGGTGCTGCGTCCGGAAATTGCCGGCCGCCTCGCCGCCATCCATCTGCGCGAAGGCATGCCGGCTGCCAGGGGCACCGTGCTGGTGGCCCTGGATGCGTCGACCCAGGCCGCGGAACTGCGCCAGGCCGAAGCCAATCTCGCCCTCGCGCAGGCCAACCACAGGCGCACCGAGGATCTCTACGAGAAGAAGTTCGTCTCGGCGCGCGCCCGTGACGAGGCCGCTGCCAACCTCAAGGTGCTGGAAGCGGCCGTGGCCCTGGCGCAGGCCAGGCTGCAGAAGACGCAGATCCGCGCCCCCTTTGCCGGCATCGTCGGCATCCGCAACGTCAGCGTCGGCGATTACGTCAAGGAAGGCCAGGAGCTTGTCAACATCGAGGACATCGGCTCGCTGAAGGTGGATTTCCGCCTGCCGGAAAGCTATCTCTCGCGTTTGCGCAAGGGGCAATCCGTCGAGGTGTCGACCGACGCCATGCCCGGGCAGGCGTTCAAGGGCATGCTGGATGCCATCGACCCCCTGCTCGACGCCTCCGGCCGCGCCATCTCGCTGCGTGCGCGCCTCGACAATCCCGACCTCAAGCTGCGCCCCGGCATGTTTGTCCGCGTGCGCCTGGCCTTCGGCAGCGAGCGGCAGGGCCTGGCCGTGCCGGAAGAGGCGCTGATGCCCGCCGGCAATGACAACTTCGTCTTCAAGGTGGCCGAGGGCAAGGCGCAGCGCGTCATGGTGAAGATCGGCCAGCGCCGCGGCGCCACGGTGGAGATCACGCAAGGCCTCAAGGCCGGCGACGAGGTGGTCACCGCCGGCCAGCTGAAACTGCGCGACGGCGTGCCTGTGCGCGCCGGTCAGGGCGCCGCAGCCCCCGCCGAATCCAAGCCTGCGACCCAATGAAACTGCCCGAGATCTGCATCCGCCGTCCGGTATTCGCGACGGTGCTGAGCCTGGTGGTGATGCTGCTCGGCGCGGTGTCCTACTCGCGCCTGCCGGTGCGCGAGTACCCGAAGATCGACGAGCCGGTGGTGACGGTTGACACCACCTATCGCGGTGCCTCGGCGGAAATCATCGAGTCGCAGATCACCAAGCCGCTGGAGGATTCTCTCGCCGGCATCGAGGGCGTGGACGTGCTGTCCTCCATCTCCCGCGCCGAGAACAGCCAGATCACCGTGCGCTTCAAGCTGGAGAGGAACCCCGATTCCGCCGCCGCCGACGTACGCGACCGCGTGGCGCGCGTACGCAACAAGCTGCCGCAGGCCATCGACGAGCCGGTCATCGCCAAGGTCGAGGCCGACGCCAACCCGATCATCTGGCTGGCCTTCAACAGCGACCGCCACTCGCCGCTGGAGGTCACCGACGTCGCCAGCCGCATCGTCAAGCCGCGCCTGCAGACCCTGCCCGGCGCGGCCGACGTGCGCGTCTTCGGCGAGCGCAAGTTCGCCATGCGCATCTGGCTCGATCCGGGGCGGCTGGCCGCCTACGGCCTGACGCCGCCGGACGTCGAGGATGCGCTGCGCCGGCAGAACGTCGAGGTGCCGGCCGGGCGCATCGAGAGCCGCGAGCGCGAATTCTCGGTGGTGTCGCGCACCGACCTCAGCAAGCCGGAAGAGTTCGCCGACATCGTCGTGCGCCTGGTGAGGGGCTACCCGGTACGCATCCGCGATCTCGGCAGGGTCGAAGTCGGCGCGGCGCAGGAGCGCTCGGCGGTGCGCTTCAACGGCAAGAACGCCGTGGCGCTGGGCGTCATCAAGCAGGCCACCGCCAACCCGCTCGACCTGTCGAAGGCGCTGCGCGCCGAGCTGCCGCGGCTGATTGCCCAGTTGCCCGAGGGCATGGCGGTGAACGTCGCCTACGACTCTTCGGTATTCATCGACCGTTCCATCGAGGCGGTGTTCACCACCATCGGCGAGGCCATCCTGCTGGTGGCGCTGATCATCTTCCTCTTCCTGCGCTCGCCGCGGGCGACGCTGATCCCGCTGGTCACCATCCCGGTGTCGCTGATCGGCGCCTTCGCCCTGATGCTGGCGATGGGCTTCACCATCAACACGCTGACGCTGCTCGCCATCGTGCTGGCGATCGGCCTGGTGGTGGACGACTCGATTGTGGTGCTGGAAAACATCTATCGCCACATCGAGGACGGCATGCCGCGCCTGCAGGCAGCGCTGCAGGGCTCGAAGGAGATCGCCTTTGCCGTGGTGGCGATGACGCTGACGCTCGCCGCGGTGTATGCGCCGGTGGCCTTCATGACCGGCCGCACCGGCAAGCTCTTCATCGAATTCGCCCTGACGCTCGCCGGCGCCGTGCTGGTGTCGGGCTTCGTCGCCCTGACGCTTTCGCCGATGATGTGCTCGGTGCTGCTGCGCCACGAGACGCGCCACGGCAAGGCCTACCTCTGGTTCGAAAGCTTCTTCGACGGTCTCACCGCCGGCTATCGCCGCCTGCTCTCGGCGACGCTGCGGCGGCGCTGGATGGTCATGCTGGTGTTCGTGCTGGTGGCCGCCTCGAGCGCGCTGTTGCTGAAGGTGCTGAAATCCGAGCTGGCGCCGGTGGAGGATCGCGGCGTGATCCTCGGGGTTTTCCTCGGCCCGGAGGGCGCGACGCTCGACTACATGAGCAAGTACGCGCGTCAGCTCGAGGGCATCTACGCGAAGACGCCGGACGTCGAGCGTTTCTTCGTCGTCGCCGGCAACCCGGTGGTGTCGCAGGGCATCTCTTTCGTCGGCCTGACCGACTGGAATGAGCGGGCGAAGCACTCGACCGCCATCGCCAAGGCGCTGCAGCCCGAGTTCTTCTCGATACCCGGCGTGCTGGCCTTTCCGGTGACGCCGCCCTCGCTCGGCCAGAGCCCGCGCGAGCGGCCGGTCAACTTCGTCGTCGTCACCTCCGCCTCCTACCCCGAGCTGCAGGGTGTCACCGAGCAGATCCTCGGAGAGATGGCGAAGAACCCGGGTTTCGTGAACGTCGACACCGACCTCAAGCTCAACAAGCCGGAGCTGTCGGTGCAGGTCGACCGCGACAAGGCCGCCGACACCGGCGTGCAGATCGAGGCCATCGGCCGCACCCTGGAGACCCTGCTCGGCGGCCGCCAGGTGACGCGCTTCAAGCGCGATGCCGAGCAGTACGACGTGATCGTGCAGACGACCGAACAGGAGCGCGCCACGCCCGGCGACATCAGCCAGATCTACGTGCGCGGCCGCGACGACCGCATGATCCCGCTCGCCAACCTGGTCAGGGTGGACGAGACGGTGAGCCCGCGAGAGCTGAACCACTTTGCCCAGCGCCGCGCCGTCACCATCTCGGCGAACCTGGCGCCCGGCTACACCATGGGCGAGGCGCTCGCCTTCCTCGACAACGCGGCGCGCAGCCTCCTGCCGCCCGGCTACGCCACGGACTACGCCGGCCAGTCGCGCGAATTCCGCACTTCGACGGCGAGCCTGGCGCTGACCTTCCTGCTGGCGCTGGCCTTCATCTACCTCGTGCTGGCGGCCCAGTTCGAGAGCTTCCGCGATCCCTTCGTCATCATGCTCACGGTGCCGCTGTCGATGACCGGCGCGCTGCTGGCGCTCTACCTGCTGCCCGGCGGCACGCTCAACGTCTACAGCCAGATCGGCCTGGTGACACTGGTCGGCCTCATCACCAAGCACGGCATCCTCATCGTCGAGTTCACCAACCAGCTGCGCGATCAGGGCAAGCCGGTGCGCGAAGCGTTGATTGACGCGACCAGTCTGCGCCTGCGGCCGATCCTGATGACCACCGGCGCGATGGTGCTGGGCGCCATTCCGCTGGCGTTCGCCAGCGGCGCCGGCGCGGAATCGCGCCAGCAGATCGGCAGCGTCATTGTCGGCGGCCTGCTGCTGGGAACGCTGCTCACGCTGTTCGTCGTGCCGACGGTCTACAGCCTGCTCGCCCGCGAACGCCCTATTGCCGCGGCGCCGATAGCGGCGGGAGCCTAGTACTTGGCACGTGGTGAGCGCCCGATCGGCGTCTTCGACTCAGGCGTGGGCGGCCTGTCCGTGCTGCGCCATGTCCGGGCGATGCTGCCGGGCGAGGACCTGCTCTATGTCGCCGATTCCGCCCATGCACCGTATGGCGACAAGTCCGTGCAATTCATCGAAGCGCGCGCCTTGGCGATAGCCGAATTCCTCGTCGCCCGGGATGCCAAGGCCCTGGTCGTCGCCTGCAACACCGCCACGGCAGTTGCCATTGCCGCCTTGCGGCAGCGATTCGATCTTCCCATAGTCGGCATGGAGCCGGCGGTGAAGCCGGCGGCCGAGGCGACGCGCTCCGGCGTCATCGGCGTGCTCGCCACCAGCGGCACGCTGGACAGCGGCAAGTTCGCGGAACTCGTGCGGCGTTTCGGTTCGCAGGCCCGCGTCATCGTGCAGCCCTGCCCGGGACTGGTCGAGCAGGTCGAGCAGGGCGACCTGGCGGGGCCGTTCACCCGCCGCCTGCTTGAAGGCTTCATCGCGCCGCTGCTGGAAGCGGGCGCGGACACCCTGGTGCTCGGCTGCACGCATTTCCCCTTTCTGGAACCGCTGCTGCGCGAACTGGTTGGCAAGGAGGTTGCGATCATCGAGACGGGCGCCGCCGTGGCGCGCCAGCTCGTGCGCCGTCTGGGGGAGGCTGACTTCAGTTCCGACACCACGCCCGCTGGCGGGCATGAATCTTCACTGGAACGGCGTTTTCTGTTCGCGCGGCCGCAGGGAACGGAACGCTTTTTCAGCAGCGGCGCGCCCGGGCAACTGGAAGCGCTGCTGCCGCGGCTTTGGGGCAGCGCGGCCGCGGTCGGGAGCCTGGGGCGCTGACCTCAGGACAGAGCGGCTTCCACAATTCCTGCCGCCTGGCCGACAACATCGCAGCCGAGGCAGTCCAGCGGCGTGACATCCTCCCAGGCGCGCAGCCAGGTTAGCTGCCGCTTGGCCAGCTGGCGCGTGGCGGCGATGCCCTTTTCGCGCAGGGCCGTGCGGTCGCAATGGCCTTCGAGGTAGTCCCACGCCTGGCGGTAGCCGACGCAGCGCATCGCGGGCAGGCCGGCCTGCAGGCGGTACTTGCGGCGCAGGGCGCGCACCTCGTCGACGAGCCCAGCGGCGAGCATGGCGTCGAAGCGCTGCGCGATGCGCGCATGCAGCACGGCGCGGTCGGAGGGCAGCAGGGCGAGCTGGATCAGGCGGTAGGGCGCGGCGGCTTCGCTGCGGCGCGCCAGGCTCTCCGCCAGCGGCGCACCGGTGAGGCGCACCACCTCCAGCGCGCGCTGGATGCGCTGCGCGTCGGCGGGTTTCAGGCGTGCCGCCGCTGCCGGGTCGAGCCTGGCCAGTTCGGCATGCAGCGCCGGCCAGCCGCGTTCCCGCGCCTCGGCATCGATGGCGCGGCGCAGCCCGGCGTCGGCCTGCGGCAGGTCCGAGAGGCCGTCGCGCAGGGCCTTGAAGTAGAGCATGGTGCCGCCGACGAGGAGCGGGACTTTCCCGCGCGCCGTGATCTCCGCCATGACGCGCAGCGCATCGGCGCGGAAGTGCGCGGCAGAGTAGCTTTCCTCGGGGGAGATCAGGTCGATCAGGTGGTGCGGAAATTTTTCCAGCGTGGCGCGGTCCGGCTTGGCGGTGCCGATGTCCATGTCGCGGAACACCTGCGCCGAGTCGACGCTGACGATTTCCAGGGGGAAACGCAAAGTCAGTTCCAGCGAGACGGCGGTCTTGCCGCTCGCCGTCGGCCCCATCAGGCAGATGGCCGGCGGCAGCCGGTTGGGGGCGCTCATCGGCCGCGCAGGAACAGCCGGTCGAGTTCGTCCATCGACAGCTGCGTCCACGTCGGCCGGCCGTGGTTGCACTGGTCGGCGCGTTCGGTCTCCTCCATCTGCCGCAGCAGCGCGTTCATCTCCGGCAGGGAGAGCGCGCGGTGGGCGCGCACCGCGCCGTGGCAGGCCAGGGTCGCCAGGAGTTCGTTGCGGCGCTCGGCGGCGACGCGGCTGGCG
>JAEHDO010000461.1 GCA_016880375.1 Betaproteobacteria bacterium
ACTGGTCGAAGCCGACGACGAGATCGACGCGCGGCTTGAATTTCTGCCGGCTGTAGCGGCGCAATGGCGGCGCGCTCCAGAGGCGGTGCAGGTTGCGCATCAGCGCCACGTAGCTTGACTGGCGCGCTACCAGCGGCAGGCCGAGCCGGGCCGGCTCGACGCCTTTCTCGATGCCGCCGATCTGGCCTTGCAGCCTGGTCAGCAGTCGGCTGCAGCGCAGGACGAGGTCGCCCGTCTCGACAGGCGTGGCGCCAGCGCGCACCAGGGAGCGGCCGGCGCGGGAATCCCGGGCCTTGATGAGAAAGCAGGCATCGAGGGACTGGTCTGCCTGCTTCGCGGCCTGGGCTTCCTCGAGCTGGGCATATTTGGCGTGGCGTTCGACGTAGAAGCGCACGCGCTCCAGTTCACCCGGCGCGAGCTTGGTCGGCTCGGCGAAGTCGAGCAGGAGCGCATTCAGATAAATCAGCTCGGCGCTGGCGCGAACGCCCTGCGGCTTCTGCGCGGCGAAGCCGCCGCTGCGGGCGATGCGGTAGAGGCGATGCATTTCCGACCAGGCCGATTTGGAGCCGCGCGCATAGACGCGGTAGGCCATTTCCAGGCGTTGCGCCTGGAATTCCATCGCACGCACGGTAGCCAGGCGCAATGGCTTGGCGAAGCCGATGCCGATCCACTTGCTGGTGATCTCGTCGACGATGCCGGCGTAGCTGGTCGCCAGCATCTTCAGCAGCGCATTGGCGGCGAGGAACATCATCTGCACCTCCTGCCCGAGGGGCAGGGCGCTGGCCGCCAACTGCTTTTCCACCTCGCGCACCAGGCGGCGGACGGTGTCCAGCGAGGTCTCGTACAGCTTGATGCGGGTGCGGTAGTTGAAGCCGTGAAAACGCTGCAGCTCATTCATCAGCGCCTGCGCCGTGACGCCGGGGCGCTCGAAAGGCAGGGTGACGAGCCAGGCCTGGAAGCGCTCGGGGTCGAGCGCGCCCGCATCGCCGCCGCCGGGAAGCAAGTCGTTCAATTTCATGCTGAAAGGATGTCATAAGCCCGGCGAATCCGCCAGCGCACTAATTCACACTTTTACTCCGTTCGTCGCACCCCAGGCGCCTCTCGTGCCGCAGGCGGCCTGTCGGGCGGCCGCGTCCAGGCCAGCCGCAATGCGCCTGCCGAAACATGCCCATGACATGAAGCGGGGCGGGCGCGGCTGACCCTGCCGGAAATCGACGATAGCAGTGTAAATAATTGAGGAATAAAGAGAAATACAGGATTTTTGAATGGTAAGCAGCTTTCCGGTCAGGTGGCCCTGCTGGCTGATTTTGCTTTCGCGGCTTGTTGCTGCGCGCTGTTGCCGACAAGCAACGTCTTGATCCTCAAGGCATTCAAATGCCCATCAAGGTCGGCACGAAACTTGTAATAGCTATCCCGCAGCGCTGTCCGGGGAGTCCGAACCTGGCAGCGTAGGAACGGGGCACACAAATTTTTTTCGGGAGGATCCCCGGCAACCGCCGGGGATGAGGACTGGGCTAATCGGAAGGATCGAGGACATGAGCGAAACCTACATCGAAGAAACAGCGGAAGCCGCCGACACGGTGGCCAGCCGGCTCAACATCAACCGGCGCGAGTTCATGCAGTTCTGCGCGGCCACCGCGACCACGCTCGGCCTGCCGACGGGCGCCGAGGCAGCCATCGCCAAGGCCGTCGAGAAGGCCAAGCGGCCGTCGGTGATCTGGCTGCACTTCCAGGAATGCACCGGCTGTTCGGAATCGCTGCTGCGCGCCGAGCACCCGACCCTGGAAAAACTCATTCTCGACGTCATCTCGCTCGACTACCACGAGACCCTGATGGCGGCCGCCGGCCACCAGGCCGAGGCGGCGCGCAAGGCCGCCATGAAAGCCAACAAGGGCAAGTACATCCTGGTCGTCGAGGGCGCCATCCCCGTCGCGCAGAACGGCATCTACTGCAAGATCGGCGGCCATACCGCCATCGACCTGCTGAAGGAGTGCGCCGCCGATGCCGCGGCGGTGATCGCCATCGGTTCCTGTGCCTCCTGGGGCGGCATGCCCTCCACCGACCCGAACCCGACCGGCGCCTCCAGCGTCGGCGACGTCCTCGGCAAGCCGGTGGTGACGATTCCCGGCTGCCCGCCCAACCCCTACAACTTCCTCGCCACGGCGGTGCATTTCCTCACCTTCGGCAGCCTGCCCGAGGTGGATCAGCTCGGCCGGCCGAAATTCGCCTACGGCCGCATCATCCACGAGCACTGCGAGCGCCGCGCCCACTTCGACGCCGGCC
>JAEHDO010000462.1 GCA_016880375.1 Betaproteobacteria bacterium
GAGGTTCCGTCGGAGCGGTAGCAACGGGTTCCCGCGGCCTCGCGGCCCGCCAGTATTCACGCGCCGCCATCGGGAGATGCATCGTGAGCCATTTCATCGGAAGCAAGGTCGCCATGCCTGGCGCCGGCGCCAAGGGCACGGCCGGACGCTTCGCGGCCGTGGTATAAATGCCTGGCCGGCAAGGGGCGCTGAGGCGTCCCTTGCCGTTTCTTAGGGAGGCCAGGCGTGCTCAAGAAAATCGCACTGATTCTGCTGATTCTGCTGGCCGCGCTGTTCGCCGCGATTGCGGCGAACACCTTTCGCCAAGGCTCGCGCCAGTTGCACGTGGCGCCGGTCGAGCCGCTGGAAATCGACGCGAATGCCGCTGCGCAGCGACTCTCTGCCGCAGTGCGCATACGCACTGTCTCCCACGACGGCAAGCGCGATGCCGGCGCGGCGGAGTTCCGCAAGCTGCACGCCCTGCTGGAGCAGTCCTTCCCGCGCACCCACGCCGCGCTGAAGCGGGAAACCATCAACGGCTTCAGCCTGCTCTACACCTGGCCCGGCAGCGATCCGGCCGCGCAGCCCATCATGCTGATGGCGCACCAGGATGTCGTGCCCATCGCGCCCGGCACCGAGCAGGACTGGCAGGCCGACCCCTTCGGCGGCGAGATCCGCGACGGCTTTGTCTGGGGGCGCGGTTCCTGGGACGACAAGGGCAACCTGTTTGCCATCATGGAAGCAGCCGAACTGCTGGTCGCCGAGGGCTTCAAGCCGCGCCAGACCGTCTATCTCGCTTTCGGCCACGACGAGGAGATCGGCGGCCTTCGCGGCGCCGGGGCCATCGCCGAACTCCTGCAGGCACGCGGCATCCGGCTCCAGTTCGTCATCGACGAGGGCCTGCTCATCACCGAGGGCATTCTGAAAGGGCTCGACCGGCCGGCAGCCCTCATCGGCACGGCGGAGAAGGGCTATCTCACGCTGGCGTTGAGTGCCGCCGCCAAGCCGGGACACTCCTCGATGCCGCCGCCCGACACCGCCATCGGCATGCTCAGCACGGCGCTGGCGCGGCTGGAAGACAGGCAGATGCCCGCCGCCATCCGCGGCGTCGCCGCCGAGATGTTCGACACCATCGCGCCGGAAATGAACGGGCTGAACCGCATTTTGCTCTCCAACCTGTGGCTGTTCGGTCCGGCAGTGAAAAGCCAGCTCGAGAAGGGCGTTTCCACCAATGCCATGCTGCGCACCACCACCGCGCTCACCGTGGTGCAGGCCGGCGGCAAGGAGAACGTCCTCCCCGGCCGTGCCGATGCGCTGGTGAATTTCCGCATCCTGCCCGGCGACAGCGGCGAGGGCGTGGCGGAACATGTCAGGCGCGCCGTCGCCAACGACGCCATCACTGTCGAGAAGCGCGGCTTCTCCTACGAGCCGACGCCGATCTCGCCCTCCGCCGCACCCGCCTATCGCCTGCTTGCGCGTACCGTGCGCGAACTGTTCCCCGGCACCGTCGTCGCGCCCGGCCTGATGATCGGCGCCACCGACTCGCGCCACATGGCGCCGGTCGCCGATGCCATCTACCGTTTTTCGCCGGTGCGCGCACGCGCCGAGGACCTGCCGCGCTTCCACGGCACCAACGAGCGCATTTCCATCGATAATCACGCCGAGCTGATCGGCTTCTATCACCGCCTTCTGGTGAACGCATCGGAGAAGAAATGAAGGGAAGACCGCCATGAGCGAGCAGGTGCTGCTGGAAATCCGTGGCGCCATCGCCACGCTGACTTTGAACCGTCCCTCGGCGATGAATGCGCTCGGCCTGGAGATGGGCCAGGCCTTCTACGCCCGCACGCAGGAACTGCAGAAGGCCGACGGCGTGAGGGTCGTCGTCGTCACCGGCGCCGGCGAGCATTTCATGGCCGGGGGCGACATCAAGGAGTTTCACGGCATGCTGGCGGAGTCACCCGAGGCGCGCAGCCGCGCCTTCGGCCGGCTGATCGGCGAACTGATCAACCCGGCCGTCGAGATCCTGCGCGGTCTGCCGGCCCCGGTCGTCGGCAAGATCCGCGGCGCCTGCGCCGGCTTCGGCTTCTCGCTGATGGCCGGCTGCGATATGGTGCTGGCGGCAGACAACGCCTACTTCACCACCGGCTATTCGCTGCTCGGCACCACCGCCGACGGCGGCGGCACGTATTTCCTGCCGCGCCTGGTCGGCGCCAGGAAGGCGGCCGAGCTGACCCTGCTGGCCGAGCGGCTCGATGCGCCGCAGGCGCTGGCCCTCGGGCTGGTGAACCGCGTCGTGCCGGCGGCGGAACTCGACGCCGCCTGCGAGGCGCTGGCGATCCGCCTTGCCGCGGGACCGTCCATCGCTTACGCCAATGCCAAGCGTCTGCTCAACCGTTCGCTGGGCGCGACGCTGGCCGACCAGCTGGCAGCCGAGGCCGCTTCCTTTGCCGGCTGCAGCGCCAGTAACGACTTTGCCGAGGGCGTCATTGCCTTCGTCGAAAAGCGCAAGCCGGCCTTCAGGGGCCGCTGATCCCGTCATTTACCTCTACAGGAGAATCAAGATGAAAAAGTCGACCGTTGTGTTGCTTGCCTGCGCCGTACTGGCTTTGCCTGCCGCCGCCGAGATCACCGCCAAGAAGGAGCGCGTGGGGGGAAGCCAGAACCTCGATGTCATCCGCCTCGACGGCACCACGCTGTTCGGCAGCGCCCAGGACACCCTCACGCCGGGCGGCAAGAAGGCCCTCGACAAGGTGATCAAGGACAATCCGACGCTGGTGATGTCGCGACTGCTGGTGACCGGCCACACCGACAACATGGGCAAGTCCGACGACAACCGCAAGCTGTCGCTGCGCCGTGCCGAGGCGGTGCGCGACTACATGATTTCCCAGGACAAGAATTTCCGCATCCAGGTCGGCGGCCTCGGCGAGACCAGGCCGCTGGTGAAGTGCGACGAGAAGAAGCCGCGCGCCGAACTGATCCGCTGCCTGGCGCCGAACCGCCGCGTGGAGATCGAAAAGCTCTACGATTGACGTCGCGCCGGCATCAGGCCGGGCCGGACAGGCGCTGCACCCACAGCCCGAGCATCTCGTGCAGGGCGTGGTAGGCGAGCTTCAGCCCGTCGGCGCTCGGCAGCAGCTGGAGGGCGGAGAAGGGCGCGGTCGATTGCCAGGCCGTCGGCGCGGGGATCACCTCGAGGCCGGCCCGCTCGAAGGCTTCCCGCGCGCGCCGCATGTGCAGGGCGTGGGTGACGAGCAGCACGCGCCCCACGCCGGCCTCGCGCAGCAGGGCGGCGCTGAACGCGGCGTTCTCCGCGGTGTCGCGTGACCGACCCTCGACCCAGCGCACGCGCACGCCGAAATCCGCCTCCAGCGCTTCCCGCATCGCCTCCGCCTCAGGCCTGGCGCCTGGCGGGGCGCCGCCGCTCGCGAGGACGGGCAGGCCGCTTGCGCGCGCCAGGCGCGCGGCATAGCGGATGCGGTCGAGGCTGTGCCCCTTGAGCGTGTCGCCGCCGTATTCCGGCGCGGCGAAATAGCTCTCGCCGCCCAGCA
>JAEHDO010000463.1 GCA_016880375.1 Betaproteobacteria bacterium
GCGATGCGCGGCGATGGCCGGCAGGTCCTGCGTCAGGCCGTAGAAGATCACGTCGCCGTCGCACAGCTCGGCCATGCGCGCCACCAGGGGGTCGGCGGCATTCAGCACGGCCGCGCCCTCGGGCAGGACGATGTCCACCTGGGTGCGCAGAACGTGGTAGAGCTGCTCGGCGTTATGGATGTCGAAGTCGGCGAGCGACTCGGCGCCCTCGGCGTCGGTGACGATGCCGACCTGGCAGCGGTCGTAGGCGATGCCCTCGCCGAGAATCATCGCCGCGCCGTTCTCGAAAACCGCGGCGTCCACCGAGCGGTTGATGAGCAGGCGCTGGCCGGCGGCCCAGTTGGCGCTGTCGCGCTTGTCCACCATGCGCTTGTCGAGAAACAGGCCATCGCGACAGGCCAGGCCGACGTGCTTGCCGGTGAGTTGCAGCAGCCAGGACATGAGGCGCGCGGTAAGTGAAGTGCCTTTCGAGCCGGCAATGCCGACGATGGGAATGCGGCCCTTGTCGCCGGCCGGGAACAGGTTGTCCACGATGGCCTGGCCGACCGGGCGCGGTTTGCCCTTGGCCGGCTTCAGGTGCATGAGCAGGCCGGGGCCGGCGTTCACCTCGACGATGGCGCCGCGCTGTTCTTCCAGCGTGCGCGAGATGTCCTCGGCGACGATGTCGATGCCGGCAATGTCCAGGCCGACGACGCGCGCGGCGAGGGTGGCGGCTTCCGCCACGTCCGGGTGCACCTCGTCGGTGACGTCGTCGGCGAGGTTGCCGTAGCGGATGATCAGTACTTTCTTGCCGGCGGGTGGCACGGAATCGGTGTTGAAGCCCTGGCGCTTGAGTTCGAGTTGCACGGCGGGCTCGCGCTCGACGCGTATGGGCTCGAGCGGGAAGGACTCGTCCTCGCCGCAGCGCGGGTCGGAATTGATCTGGCTCTCGATCAGCTCGACGATGGTCGCGTTGCCGTCTCCGACGACGCATGCGGTTTCGCCGCGAGTGGCAGCGACGAGGCGGTTGCCCACCACCAGCAAGCGGTGCTCGACGCCGGGCACGTAGCGCTCGACCATGACTTCGCTGCCTTCCTCCAGCGCCACGTGGTAGGCGGCCTCGACCTGCTCGCGCGAAGTCAGTTCCAGCGAGACGCCGCGGGCGTGGTTGGCATCGGTCGGCTTGACTGCGACCGGCAGGCCGATGTCCTCGGCCGCTTCCCAGGCGTCTTCCGGGCTTGCGACGATGCGGCCTTCCGGTACCGGCACGCCGCAGGAAGTGAGCAGTGTCTTGGTGAGGTCCTTGTCGCGCGAAATGCTTTCGGCGATGGCCGAGGTCGAGTCGGTCTCGGCCGTCCAGATGCGGCGCTGGCGGGTGCCATAGCCGAGTTGCACCAGGTTGCCTTCATTGAGGCGTATGAAAGGAATGCCGCGTTCGGTGGCGCCATCGACGATGCTGTTGGTGCTGGGGCCGAGGCAGAGCTTGTCCGCCAACTCGCGCAGCCTTTCGATGGTGCCCGGCACGTCGTAATGCGTGTCGTTGATGGCGGCCATCAAGAGGTCGCGTCCGGCGGCGAGGCAGGCGCGGGTCACCTGTTCCTGACGCGAACGCACGACTACTTTGTAAATTCCGTGGTTCGAGGTCTGGCGCGCCTTGCCGAAGCCGGTGCGCTGCCCGGCCAGGTTCTGCAGTTCGAGGGTGACGTGTTCGAGGATATGGGCGGCCCAGGTGCCTTCGCGCAGGCGCTGCAGGAAGCCGCCGCGCTCGCCTTCGCTGCAGCGGTGCTCGATCAGCGAGGGCAGCCAGGCGGATAGGCGTTCGTAAAGGCCCGCAATCTTGTTGGAGGGCGCGTCTTCCAGGTCGCCGATGTCGACCCAGGCCTCTATGATCGGGCGGTAGGTCCAGATGTTCGGCCCGCGGAGCGGGGTGATGCGCAGGAATTCGATGTCTTTGTATTTCATAGTTCCCTGCCGCTGAGCCGGATGCCCCGGCAGGGTTTGTGTCATGTTTGTGGAACTAACGAGGCTCCCGGCAATAGGTTTACCTGAGCCGGAAAAAAGCTTGTATTCGAAGAGGGGCTTACAGGCGTTACTAAAGATATACTTGAAGCAACTTACGATACTGCGCCGCAACAACTATCCGGGGAGCCTGCGGCGGGCCTATAAAATCAATGACTTCAGAGAATATTCAGACAGTTGTCCCGGTCCTGCCGGCCGAGCCTTGGCGCGCCGGGGCGGTTGCCCGCCTGGCGGTCGGCGAAACCCTGGAAGCAGGGCTGGAAATCGATCTGGACCCCGAACTGCGCTACGCCGGCGGCCTGTTGGCGGTTACCGACCGGCGACTGATGGCCCTTTCGCCGGGGCAGAGCGAATGGCAGGAATGGCCCTACCGGCCGGGCCTGCAGCTGCTGCATCATGACCATGCCGGCGTCGGCAGCCTGGAATTGCACGACGAGACCGCCCGCCTGGGCGGCTGGCGCTACACCATCGCCCACGACCCGGCCGCATTGCGCCTGGTCGACGCCTTCGAGCGGCAACTCGAAAGCCATTTGACCGGACGACCGGTCGAGCGGCCGGAAGAGGATGTCTGTCCCAAATGCGGCGCGCCCCTGGATGGGGAAGAGGAATGCCCCATCTGCGCCCGCGAGATCCATGCGCCGCCGTCGACGCGCACCCTGCTGCGCCTGGGGCGCTTCGCCAGGCCTTATCGCTGGCAACTGTTCTGGGGCTTCGCCCTGACCCTGGTGTCGACGGCCGCCGCCATGGTGCCGCCCTACCTGACCATGCCGCTGATGGACGACGTGCTGATTCCGTACCAGAACGGCCAGCCCATCGA
>JAEHDO010000464.1 GCA_016880375.1 Betaproteobacteria bacterium
AATCGTGTAATTCACCGAGTCGGCGATGGCGCCCGTGATGTCCTCGGTCACCGTGGCACGAACCGTCAAGTCGCCGTCGGCCAGATCACCCATTTCGTTCATCAGCCGCAGAATGGCTTCCTGGCTGGCGTTTTTCGAGCTTTCTGCTTCGTGGCGCTGCCGCTCGGCCTGTTCCCGGCGCATGGCGGAATCGTCGTTGAAGACCTTGGCCATCAGGGCCAGCGTGACGATGGCGAGCAGCGCGAAGATCGAGATGACCCAGGTATTGGTGGCGCGGCCGGCGATTTCCGCCGCGTAGGCACTGGATAGGTCGGTCGTCGCCTTGAGCAAGGTACCGCTATCGCGGAAGATACGGCTACCGGCCTGCTTGGCCTGAACCAGGCGCTGCATGTTGCCGAGAATGCCCGCCACGGCTTCCTGGTATTCCTTGAAGGCGCCATCCAACTCGATCAGTTTTTCCTTGGTTTCGGCATCGCCGGCGGGATTGATGCGCATCGCTTCCGAACCCTTGGTAATGGCGGCCAGTACGTCGCGGAAAGTATTGGTATCCTTGCCCAGCAGGAAGGCGACCTCGGGGTCGATGGCATCAGCTACCAGCAGCGCATTGGCATTCTTTGCCAGGCGCTGGGTCAGCATGACCAACTGATTGGCGGCGGCAATCTCGCGCGCCGCCGAACCGGTCTGAAGCTTGAGCGCGGCAACTTGCTCCGCCAGTTCGAGCAGTTGCGGGTTCTTGGAATTGATCGTCGCAACCGATTTTCCGAGTTGCTGCAGATTCTTCTCCTGCTCGAGCACCTGGGCGGCGTTCTTCTCGGTTTTATCCCATTCCACCGCCAAGGCCTGCAGCGCCGGTTGTGCGGTGTCCGGGCTGGGCGGCACATCGATCTCGTCGATCGAACCGCCTTGCGTGACGCGCTCCAGCAGCAAGGCGAAATTGCTTCGCCCATCCTTAAGCTCGGCGAAGGCTGCCGCGTTGCCCTGGAGGGCCAACTGGGCCGACTTGGCGATCGATTGGGAAAGCATTCGCATCTGCCCGGCAGCCGAGGTGTAGGCTGCACCGTGGGTGGCGGTACGGCTGTCTATCCAGGCTGCCACGCTAACCACGAACAGGAAGAGCACGAACAAGCCGCCGAGCAACTGAAGTTGCGTACCGACGGGCTTGTCGCCGATCGCCGGCAGCTTGAAACGGCCGCCTCGGATCGCCGCCTGCTGCAGATCCTCCATGATCGTGCTCTGCGAAGTTTCCGCGGGAGCATTTGCGTCGCCAGGCAATTGTATGTTGGGTAGCTTGAACTTGAATGCCATGCTGATGTCTCCGATTGTTCAGCGTCTAGTGTTTCGTCCGGCTACGACAGGCCGATTTCAAGGAAATCAGGTTGGCCGAGCAGGTTTCTCAAATTGAGCTTCTTCCATAAGTTGCCTTGAGTGTCGGCGTACTTCTCGCCCATCCACGGACGGGGATCGGCTTCCGCGGGCCGTGGCTCCAATTGCTCTATGTTGCGCAAGCCGAGCGTGCGATTCACCAATAGCGCGCTGTTGATGCCGAAACGGCTGCCCACGATCAGCAGCCGGCTGTCGGCGTTTTGCGGCGTGACTTCTCCGCCCTGGAAGGCTGAAAAGTCGACCACGCTGTAGAGCGTTCCACGGATGTTTGCCATGCCGCAGAACCAAGGCTTGGTCAGTGGCACGCTGGTCAGTGGAGGCAGAGGGACAATCTCCCCGGAATCGGCCAAATCGAGCAGCCAGTAATCCCGGCCGGCCTGAACGCCGAGCAGGGCGCGCGAGGTCTGGCCGGCCCGGGCGCTGGTCAGGCGCTGGACCAGGCTTTCCTGGAACTCCCTAAGGCTGATCTTTCTCTTTTCCATCGGTGACGACGACGTTAGCCTAGCGCGGCGATTTTCTCCAGGAGCACTTTTGGATCGATTGGCTTGACCAGGTAATCGTTGGCGCCCTGGCGCATGCCCCAGATTTTGTCCGTTTCCTGACCTTTGCTGGTGCACATGATGACGGGGATGTGCTTGGTCACTTCTTCGCGCGTAATGGTGCGCGTGGCCTGGTAGCCGTTCATGCCGGGCATGACGACGTCCATCAGGATGAGATCGGGCATTTCGGATTTTGACTTGGCGATGGCTTCTTCGCCGCTCTCTGCAGTGACTATGTTATAGCCACTCTTGGCCAGCAATTCGCCAAGAGCATGGCGCTCCGTTGGGGAATCGTCGACGATGAGAATCTTCTTGATGGGCATGTCCTTACCTCTTTGATTATGATATTCGCTGCTGCATGTGCGTAGCGACAGCCTTGAGCAGGCTGTCCTTGGTAAACGGCTTGGTCAGATATTCGTCCGAACCGACCATGCGACCGCGGGCCCTATCGAAAAGCCCGTCCTTGGACGACAGCATGATGACCGGCGTCATGCCGAAGCGCGGATTTTTCTTGATGAGTGCGCATGTTTGATAGCCGTCGAGACGCGGCATCATGATGTCGCAGAAGATGACCCGCGGCTGATGGTCGGCGATTTTCGCCAGCGCGTCGAAGCCGTCCTCGGCAAGGACGACCTGACATCCCGCCTGCACGA
>JAEHDO010000465.1 GCA_016880375.1 Betaproteobacteria bacterium
ACGCCCGATTTTTTCCTGCATCTTGCTCCCGCCTTGTCCGGCCAGCCGGTGTTCGTCAGGCCCCGCCACGGCGGCGGCACGCAACCGGGACACGCCTGGGTCGCTGCGCCCGTGCGCGCCAAGAACGGCCGAATCATCGCCGTGATTGCGCTCGGCTCGCCGGCGGAGCAGCGATTCGCGGACCTCTTCAAGGTCGCCCGTCCCGGAGAAACCGGCGAATCGCTCGCCTTCGACGCCGATGGCTGGCTGTTGTCCGAAAGCCGGCACGCAGAGGTGCTGCGGCAGCGCGGCCTCGCGCCGCGCCTGCTGCTGCCCGACACCGATACCCCCACCCGCCTGGCCGCCGCCGCCATCGCCGCGCGCACGGCCGCCGACGGCATCCGCGAAGGACTGCTGTTGACGCCCTACCCGGGCTATCTCGGGCGCGAGGTCGTCGGCGTCTGGCGCTGGCTGCCCGGGCACGACATCGGCGTGGCGGTCGAGATGGGCGCGGGTGAGGCCTTCGCGCCGCTGTTCTACCTGCAGCTCGGCTTCAGCGCCGTGCTGATCCTGATGCTGGGCGTCTGGCTGTCCGGCTTCCTGCCGCCGCAGACGCTCGCTGCCCTGCTGCGGCGGGGCGGCGGCGCACGCCAGCTCGGCCCTTACCGGCTCGACCGGCAGATCGGCGAGGGCGCCATCAGCAACGTCTATCTGGCGCAGCACCGCCTGCTCAAGCGCCCGGCGGCGGTGAAAGTGCTCAAGCAGCAATCAACCTCGGATGAGTGGACCGCGCGCTTCCAGCGCGAAGTGCAACTGGCCAGCCAGCTCTCCCACCCCAACACCATCACCATCTTCGACTACGGCAGTGGCGCCAACAGCGAATTCTGGTACGCCATGGAGTATCTGGAGGGGCTCTCGCTCGCCGACCTGGTGGAGCGCTACGGGCCGGTGCCGCCGGCGCGCACGGCCTACATCCTGCGCCAGGTCTGCGCCTCGCTGTGGGAAGCGCATTCCTGCGGCCTGGTGCATCGCGACATCAAGCCGCAGAACATCATGCTGTGCGACATTCGCGGCGAGCGCGACGTGGTCAAGGTGCTGGATTTCGGCCTGGTCAAGCAGATGTCCGGCGAGCAGACGCGCGACCTGACCAGCACCATGCGCATCCTCGGCACGCCGCTCTACATGTCGCCCGAGCGCATCCGCCATCCGGGGGATGCCGACGCCCGCGCCGACATCTACGCGCTGGGCGCCGTCGGCTTTCACCTGCTCACCGGCAAGCGCCTGTTCGAAACGGAAACCGAGCACGACCTGACTTACCAGGTGCTGCATGTGGTGCCGCCGCTCGCCTCGTCGTGTTCGCCCTTCGCCGTGCCGGCCGAACTCGACGCCCTGATCGGCCGCTGCGTCGAGAAGGACGCGGCGGCCCGCCCGCAGAATATCGCCGAGGTGGCCAGCGCGCTCGACGGCGTGCTGGTGCACATGCCGTGGACGCGCGCCCAGATCGATGCCTGGTGGAACAAGCACTGGGTGCCCGAGGATCACCCCGAGCGGCGCTTCAGTTCCAAGGCTTAAGCAGCACCCGCACCCGCTCAGGCGCGGCGCCTGAACCAGACAGCCTCTTCCTGCTCCATTTCCTCGATGCGCGTTTCGGCGTCGTGCAGGGTTTGTGTCAGTTCGGGCAACAGCACATCCTGCAGGGCACGGGCGCGGCGCGAAGCGCGGCGATACTCCGCGAGCAGGCGCTCAAGATTGCCGGCCAGCGCCGCCAGCGCCGCCGCGCCGCGCAACAGTTCGGCGAAGGCCTCGCGGCAGGCCTCGGCCTCGGGGCTGCGCTGCAGCGGCGCGCGCGCGGCGGGCAGCGGGCCCGCGATCGCCGCTTCCTGCAAGGCGATGCCGAGCAGCGGCCGCGACGTCACCTCGAGTCTCGCCTCGGCCGGCAGCGCCGGCGCATACACTTGCAGGCCTTGCAGGCCGTGGCGGGCCAGCGCCGCCGCGAGGGCGGCATGCGCCGCCTGCTGCGCACGGCGGAATTCACGCCGCAGCGCCTCATAGCGGCGCAGGCCGCGCACCATCTCCGCCGCCAGCAGCAGGCACTTCTCGTCGAGAAAGGCGTGGCCCTCCTGCAGGGCGCGGCGCTCCTCTCGCAGTTCCAGCACGGCGCTGCGGGTGGGCGTCACCGGGTTCATCGCCGCCCCCGCAGGTGCGCGACGATCTGCGCATCGGAAAGCCGCGTCAGCTCGCCTTCCGGCAGGCCGGCGAGCAGGCGCCAGCCGATTTCCATGCTCGCCTCCAGGGTGCGCGCCGCAGCCTGGTGCAGCAACTCCCGCTCGAAGGCCCGGCCGAATGCCAGGTAGCTGCGGTCGACCGGCGTCATGCCGTCATCGCCGACCACGCTCGACAGCACGCGCGCCTGCACCGCCCGCGCGTAGGCGGCATAGAGCTGGTTGGCCAGGGCCGGATGGTCGGCATGGGTGTAGCCGCCACCGATGCCGTCCTTCATCAGCCGCGACAGGCTCGGCAGCACATCGACGGGCGGATGGATGCCGAGGCGGTCGAGGTCGCGCGAGAGCACGATCTGGCCCTCGGTGATGTAGCCGGTGAGATCGGGCACGGGGTGGCCGATGTCGTCCGACGGCATGGTGAGGATCGGCAGCTGGGTGAGCGTGCCGGCCCGGCCGCGCAGGCAGCCGGCGCGCTCGTAGAGCTGGGCCAGGTCGGAATACAGGTAGCCGGGAAAGCCCTTGCGGCCAGGCACCTCGCCCTTGCTGCTGGAGACCTCGCGCAGCGCCTCGCAGTAGTTCGTCATGTCGGTGAGGATCACCAGCACATGGCGGCCCTCTTCGAAGGCCAGGTACTCCGCCGCCGTCAGGGCAAAGCGCGGCGTGAGCAGGCGCTGCGTGCTGGAATCCGAGGCGAGGTTGAGGAACAGGGCGGTGCGCGCCAGGGCGCCGCTTTTCTCCAGGCTGCGGCGGAAGAAATCGGCGGAATCGAAAGGCACGCCGATGCCGGCGAAGACGATGGCGAAGTCGTCCGAGCCGCCGCGCAGCCGCGCGTGCGTGGCGATGTCGACGGCGATGCGGTCGTGCGGCAGGCCGCCGCAGGAGAACAGCGGCAGCTTCTGGCCGCGCACCAGGCTGTTCATGAGATCGATGGCGCTGATGCCGGTCTCGATGAAATCCCGCGGCAGGGCGCGCTCGACCGGGTTGACGGGCAGGCCGTCGATGGGCTGCAGGACGCGCGCCGGCAGGGGCGGCCCGCCGTCGGCCGGCTCGCCGATGCCGTTGAAGACGCGGCCGAGGATGCCGGGGCCGAGCGCGAACTCGAGCGGCGCACCGCGCAGCCGCAGCGCGGTGTCGGCCAGCGCCAGGCCGTCCGGCGACTCCAGCACCTCGATGGTCATGTGCTGCTCGTCGAGCGCAGCGATGCGCCCGAGCCGGGTGCGGCCGTCGCTGCCGCTGACCTCGACGGCCTCGTTCAGCCCCGCTTCCAGCGTGCGCCGCACGAACAGCAGCGGCCCTTCGAGCCGCACGGCGCCCCCCTCAATCGACAGTCGCGGCCGCATCGGGCGCCTCCCTGCCGGCGTGAATCAGCTCGCCCAGCACCTGATCAAGTTGCACCTGCAGCGCGGCGAAACGCTCGATGTCCTCGTCGCCGATGTCCTCGCCCATGCGCTGCAGGGCGCGAAACACCGGCAGGGCCGCCAGCCGCTCCGGCGCCACGCCCGCCGCCAGCGCCTGCTCGGCCAGATCGAGGAAGCGCCCGAGCAGGCGCATCATGGCGGCCTGTCGCGCCGGGCTGGCGCTGCGATCCACCGGCGAAAGCGCCGACTGTCGCAGGAAAGCCTCGTTCACCAGCTCGGCACAGAGCAGGACCAGCTGCTGGCGCGGCGGCAGCGCATCCTTGCCGATGATGCGCGCCATGCGCTCCAGTCGCGCCTGCTCGTGCAGCAGGGCGAGGAAGCGCCGCCGCAACGCCGGCCACTCGCCGTTGCCCTGCGCCGCCCACCACGCCGCGAAGGCATCGGTATCCTCGGCATAGGACTGCAAGGGATTCACGGCGGGATAGAAGCGCGCCTGGGCGCGGCGCACGTCGAGCGCCCAGAAGGCGCGCACGTAGCGCCGGGTATGGCTGGTGACCGGCTCGGAGAAATCGCCCGATGGCGGGCTGATGGCGCCGAGCACGGTCACCGAACCGATGTCGCCCGCCAGCGTCTCGACCGTGGCGGCACGCTCGTAGAATTCCGCCAGGCGACTGGCAAGATAGGCCGGATAGCCGCCCTCCCCCGGCAACTCGCCGAAGCGCCCGGAGACCTCGCGCAGCGCCTCCGCCCAGCGGCTGGTGGAATCGGCCATCAGCGCCACGTGCAGCCCCTGGTCGCGGAAATATTCGGCCACCGTCACCGCGCTGTAGATGCTCGCCTCGCGCGCCGCCACCGGC
>JAEHDO010000466.1 GCA_016880375.1 Betaproteobacteria bacterium
CTGAAATACTCGCCGAAGGCCTTGTCGAACTTGTCGTAGTTCGACTCGTCCTTCACCAGGCAGGCGCGGGAGAGGTAGTAGAACTCGTCGATGCTGTGGCCGGCGACGTGCTTCTGCAGCGCCTCGATCAGGGTGAGGAACTCCTTGGTCGAGACCGGCAGCTTGCCGGCCTTCAGGTGATGGAAGAAATCGATCAGCATGGGGAGCTACTTGTGGGCGAGATGCTCGGCATGGAAAACCTCGCAGCGGTTGCGGCCGCGGTGCTTGGCCTCGTACAGCGCCTCGTCGCAGCAGCGCACCAGTTCGTCGTGGGTGCGCGCATGCTCGGGATAGGCGGCCAGCCCGCAGGAAATCGTCGTCTCCAGGTGGAAGTCGCCGAATGGCACGCGCGTCGCCTGGAATGTCTTGCGCCAGGCCTCGGCGCGCTCCAACGCGATTTCCAGCGGCATGCGCGGCAGCAGGACGAGAAACTCCTCGCCGCCATAGCGGCAGGGGACGTCCTCGGTGCGGATGTTTCCCCAGAGCAGCGCCGCCAGTTCGCGCAGCACCTTGTCGCCGGCCTGGTGTCCGTAGGTGTCGTTGAGCCTCTTGAAGTGGTCGATGTCGATCATCACGAGGGTCAGCGGGTAGCCTTCCCGCTTGGCGCGCGCCAGTTCGCGCTCGATTGTCTCGTCGAGGTAGCGCCGGTTGAAAAGATTGGTCAGGCCGTCGCGCACCGCCAGATCGCGCAATTCCTCCTGCAGGCGGTTGATCTCGACCAACTGCTGCTGCAGCGTGTCGTTGGTCTCCCTGAGATCGGTTTCCATCCGTTTTCTCACGGAAATGTCGTGCTTGACGGCAACGAAGCGGATCGGTTCCCCGTGTTCGTCGCAGACCGGCGCGATGGCCATCAGTTCGGTGTACAGGCTGCCGTCCTTGCGGCGGTTGACGATCTCGCCGCGCCAGGACCGGCCGGCGCGGATGGTGCGCCAGAGTTCTTCGTAGAATGCCGTGTCATGCTGGCCGCTGTTGAAAATGCGCGTGTGCTGGCCGATCAGGCTTTCGGGGGTGTAACCGGTAATCAGGGTCAGGGCGGGGTTGACGTATTCGATGACCCCGTTCAGGTCGGTGATGGCGATGCCCTCGGCCGCCGCCTCGATGGCGGCGCTGCGGGCCTGCAACGCCGCTTCCAGCCGCTTGCGCTCCCGCAGGTCGGCAATGGCGACGAACAGCGCCGGCTGTTCGTTGAGGCTGCCGAGGGTGGCGGATCGTTGCGTCAGCACCGGCGTGCCGTCCTCGCGGATGAACTCCACCAGCTGGTTGCGGACGGTGCCATTGGCGCGCAGCTCGTCGAGAAAGCGCTGGCGCGCGGCGGGGTCGGAATAGAAGCGGGTGACGTTGCTGTCGACCAGTTCGGCCAGCGGCAGGCCGCCGAGGTCGGCCGCCGCCGGGTTGGCATAGATGATCCTGCCGTCCTCCGGGCGGGTGATCAGCAGGGCAATCGGCGCAGTATCGGCAATGGCGCGGAATTTCCTGTCGCTCTCGCGCAGTTCTGCCTCGGTTTGCTTTCGCCCGGCGATTTCCCGCCTGAGCTTGCGCGTCAGTCCGATGAACCCGGCGATGATGGCGGCGAGAACCAGGGCCAGCCCCGAGCTCGCGGCGGCGGCCGCCGTCATGCGGCGATCCGACGGCGGCGTCGCGTCGTAGAGGAAGGGATCAAGGCGGAAGTCGCGCGGCATCATGTCCAGGTCGGCATAGGTGTCGGCTATGTGCCGCCAGCGGCCGGGGTTCATGTGGCCGACCTCGATGAGGTCGGGCCGCAGCAGGTTGTGCATCTCGCGCGCTTCGTAGAGCAGGTGCTCGCGGCTCTTGCGCTTGCCGTATCGGGCAAGGATCAGGTCGGCCATTTCCTCGGGATGCTGCATGGCGTAGGCCCAGCCCTTGAGGCTGGCATCGCGAAAGGCCTTGACGAGTTCCGGCCGGTGCCGCAGCTGGTCGTCCGTGGTGAACAGGTTGTCGCCGTAGAAGTCGATGCCGGCGGCCCGCGGCGAAAACTCCTGATAGGCGAACTTCTTCTGCTCGAAGAAATAGGGTTCGTCGGTGCTGTAGGCGGTCAGCACGTCGGTGCGGCCGTCGATCAGGTCCTGATGGTCGAAGCTGTGCGGCTGCACCCTGAGCTGCTTCTCGCTGATGCCTTCCTTGCGCAGGTAGGCGAAGACTTCGTCGGCATGGGGCTCGACCATGAGGCGCTTGCCGGCCAGGTCATGCACGCTGCGGATGCCGCCATCGCGCCGCGCGGCGAGGATGAAGGGCGAATGCTGGAAGATGACGGCCAGGGCCACCACCGGCTTGCCCTGGGCGCGCGCCAGGAGCAGCGCCGAATTCGAGACGCCGAACTGGGCGCGGCCGTCGACCACTTCCAGGACCGGATCGGTTTCAGGGCCGGCCTCGATGAGGCTCACCTCGAGCCCGGCTTCGCGGTAGTAGCCCTTCTCCTGCGCGGCGTAGTAGCCGGCGAACTGGAACTGGTGCTTCCATTTCAGCTGCAGGGCGACCTTCTCCAGCGCGCTGGCGGGCAGCGGCAGCAGGGCGGCCAGGAGGATGAGGATGAGGCGCATGGCCGCCTGTCAGCGATTCTGCCTTGCCATGAAAACCAGGCGCTCGAAGAGGTGCACGTCCTGCTCGTTCTTCAGCAGCGCGCCGTGGAGCGGCGGGATGGCCGCCTTCTGGTCCTTGGCGCGCAGCGCCTCGGGCGGGATGTCCTCGGCCATCAGCAGCTTCAGCCAGTCGAGCAGCTCCGAGGTGGAGGGCTTCTTCTTCAGGCCGGGGATCTCGCGCAGCTCGAAGAACACCTCCAGCGCCTCGCGGATCAGCGCCTTCTTGATGCCGGGAAAGTGAACGTCGATGATGCTCTGCATCGTCTCCTTGTCGGGAAACTTGATGTAGTGGAAGAAGCAGCGGCGCAGGAAGGCGTCGGGCAGTTCCTTCTCGTTGTTGCTGGTGATGAAGACGATCGGGCGATGCTTCGCCCTGACCAGCTCGCGCGTCTCGTAGACGTAGAACTCCATGCGGTCGAGCTCGCGCAGCAGGTCGTTGGGGAATTCGATGTCGGCCTTGTCGACCTCGTCGATGAGGA
>JAEHDO010000014.1 GCA_016880375.1 Betaproteobacteria bacterium
GGCGCGCTCGCCGAAGAAGGCGTGGCGCAGGGCTTTCGACTCGGGCGTCTGCACCAGGTAGACGAAGGATTCGCGTTCCAGCTTCATGCCCTCGTCGAAGGGCATGGTCACGGCGGCGGCGACGGCGTCGACGCACTTGAGCGGCGCCGGGAAATTCTTCGCCACGGCGCCGACGGTGTTGCGGGCGAACTGGAAGAAGCCTTCCGCGTTCGGGTAGTCGATCTTCAGGTCGCGCACGCGCTTGAGCGGCCGCTTCTCCTTCACCACCTTTTCGGCGAAGGCCAGGGCGCCGGCCTGCAGGTCGCCGTCGATGAACGCGTCGAAGAGCGGCGTGCCCTTCAGCTGCTCGGACGGCACGATGGTCCCGGAGACGATCATGTTGAGCGCCGCCTCCGGCCCTAGCAGGCGTGGCAGGCGCTGCGTGCCTCCGGCGCCGGGCAGGATGCCGAGCTTCACTTCGGGCAGGGCAATCTGCGCACCGGCCACGGCGACGCGGAAATGGCAGCCGAGGGCCAGTTCGAGGCCGCCGCCCATGCAGACGCCGCCGATGGCGGCGATCACCGGCTTGCCGGCGCCTTCGACAACGCGGATCACGGTATGCAGGCTGGGTTCGGCCAGCGCCTTGGGCGAGTTGAATTCCTTGATGTCGGCGCCGCCGGAGAAGGCCTTGGCGGTGCCGATCAGCACGACGGCCGAAATCTTGGGATCGGCCAGGGCCTGGTCGAGGCCGGCGACGATGCCGCTGCGCAGGTCATGGCAAAGGCCGTTGACGGGTGGATTGTTCATGGCGATCACGGCAATTGCGCCGTGAGTCGAATAGGCTGCTTGGGTCATAAGTGCGCGTCCTTGCTGAGATAAATCCTATTAGTTTCGCTGTGCGGAATGGTATTTCGAATTATTTGAAAGCATGGTATCGTTCGATTGCCCGTTTGTAAACATCCTCCATTCAAGACCCCATGCAGACAAGAGACAAGCTCTACATCGACGGCCGCTGGACGGCCCCCTCCGGCAAAAAAACCATCGACGTCATCAGCGCCTCCACCGAAGAGGTCATGGGGCGCATCCCCGAAGGCGATGCTTCTGACGTGAATGCCGCCGTCGCCGCCGCGCGCCGCGCCTTCGACGGCTGGGCCGCCACCCCCGTGGCCGAACGCGCCGCCTTCCTGAAGAAGATACAGGAGGGCCTCAAGGCCCGCGCCGACGACATCGCCCGCACCATTTCCGGCGAAGTCGGCATGCCGCTCAAGCTGTCCGCCATGATCCAGGCCGGCTCCCCGATCGGCACCTTCGGCATGTACGCGCGCATGCTGGGCGACTTCGCCTTCGAGGAGAAGGTCGGCCACTCGCTGGTGCTGCGCGAGCCGATCGGCGTCGTCGCAGCCATCACGCCTTGGAACTACCCGCTGCACCAGATCGCTGCCAAGGTCGCGCCGGCGCTGGCCGCCGGCTGCACCGTGGTGCTGAAGCCCTCAGAAGTCGCCCCGCTCAACGCCTTCATCCTCGCCGAGGTGATCGACTCCGTGGGACTGCCCGCTGGCGTCTTCAACCTCGTCACCGGCACTGGCCCGGTGGCCGGCGAGGCGATGGTCACCCATCCCGAGGTGGACATGGTCTCCTTCACCGGCTCGACCCGCGCCGGCAAGCGCGTGTCGGAACTGGCTTCGCAGACCGTCAAGCGCGTCGCCCTCGAGTTGGGCGGCAAGTCGGCCGCGGTACTCCTCGACGACGCCGACCTCGCCGCCGCCGTGCGCGGCACGGTGAACGCCTGCTTCCTCAACTCCGGCCAGACCTGCACGGCACACACGCGCATGCTGGTGCCGGAGTCGCGCTACGCCGAGGCGGCGAAGCTCGCCGCCGAGTCTGCCGCCAAATTCACGGTGGGCGACCCCTTCGCCGAGACCAGCAAGCTCGGCCCGCTGATATCCGCCGCCCAGCGCGACCGCGTGCAGGACTTCATCCGCAAGGGCATCGCCGAGGGCGCCGAGCTGCTCTGCGGAGGCCCCGAC
>JAEHDO010000467.1 GCA_016880375.1 Betaproteobacteria bacterium
CGCGCGCCGAGGGCGAACCGCTGCGGCTGCGCACCTATTTCTTCCCCGAACTCGACGCGATGCCCGGCCTCGCCGAGGGCTACCTCGACGACACGCAGCGCTACCTGGCGCGCTACGCGGCGGAGATCGGCGCCTACCCGTTCACCGAATTCTCGGTGGTGGCGAGCCCGCTGCCGACCGGCTTCGGCATGCCCACGCTGACCTACCTCGGCGCCGAGGTGCTGAAGCTGCCCTTCATCCGCGCCACCTCGCTCGGCCACGAGGTGCTGCACAACTGGTGGGGCAACGGCGTCTACGTCGACTACGCGCGCGGCAACTGGAGCGAAGGCCTGACCACCTTCATGGCCGACTACGCCTACAAGGAGGCCGAGTCGGCCGCCGCCGCGCGCGAGATGCGGCTCGCCTGGCTGCGCGATGCCGCCGCCGTGCCGGCGGGCAGCCAGCAGGCGCTGGCCGCCTTCCGCACGCGCACCCACGGCGCCGCCGCGGCCGTCGGCTACGGCAAGGCGGCGATGCTCTTCGTCATGCTGCGCGACGAGATCGGCGAGGACGCCTTCCGCCGCGGCCTGCACGGCTTCTGGCAGGCGCAGCGCTTCAAGGTGGCCTCGTGGCGCGAGCTGCAGGCCGCCTTCGAGCAGGCGGCGGGCCGTTCGCTCGAGGGCTTCTTCGCGCAGTGGCTCAAGCGCGTCGGCGCGCCGGAGGTGCGCATCGCCGAAGCGCGCGCGACTATGCGCGACGGCAAGGTGCAACTCGCGCTGGCGCTGGAGCAGGTTTCGCCCGCCTATGCGCTGGGCGTGCCGGTAGAACTCGTGTATCCGGGCGGGCGCAGCGAGATGCGCCGCATCGCCCTCACGCAGCCGCGCCAGACGGCGACGCTGGAGCTCGATGCACTGCCCGAGGGCGTGCGACTCGACCCGGAGCTGCGCCTGTGGCGGCGGCCGGCGGCCGAGCAGCTGCCGCCGATCCTGCGCCAGTGGATCACCGCGCGCGCACCGCGCCTCGCGCCGGCGTCGACCGACGAGAACGTGCGCGCCGCCGCCGCGGCGCTGGCGCAGCGACTCTTCGAGCACGCGCCGCACCCGGCGTCGCTGGAAGACCTGGACAAAAGCGGTGAGCCAATGCTGCTGGCCGGCCTGCACGCGGAGGTGGACGCGGCGCTGGCGCGCGCCGGGCTGCCGCCGCGCCCCGCGGCGCTGGCCGGCCGCGGCAGCGCGCAGGTGTGGACCGTCATGCGCGACGGCGGTGCCGCGCTGGCGGTGGCATCGGCAAGGGACGCGGAGGCGCTCGCCGCCCTCGCCCGCCCGCTGCCGCACTACGGCGGGCAGAGCTGGCTGGCGTTCGAGGGCAGCCGACTGCTCGAACGCGGCGTCTGGCCGGCGCCGGGACGGCTGATTCCCGTCGCCAGGGCGCCTTGATCGCCGGCATTGCCAAGGCGGCGGCCGTCCCTTACATTTCCGCAATACCGCCATTCCTCTAGGAGGCCAGCCATGGGACTGTTCGTAAAAATCTTCGGCCCGAAGTCGAAGTACGACCAAAGCCTGCCCTATACCTACGAGGCGCGCGTCCGCATCTTCGAGGATGCGGACGATGACAGGGACGAATTCAAGACCTATCTCTCCGACACCATCTGCGGCCTGATCGAGCACCTGCAGCGGAACGGCATCGGCCCGGAGGAGGCGGAGCTCTACGAGATCTACCGGGAGAACGAGACACCGATACCCGCCAGCCTGCTCGTCAACGCCGACGGGCAGTGGCTGTCGAAGCAGGAACTCTGCCGCGCCTTCGAACGGCACTACCCCGGGCACATCCGCGAGGGATCCTGCTCCTTCGAGGACCGGGAGCGCGGCTGCCTCGGCCCCTGAGCGCATCACCGCTCCGATTGCCGGCCCTGCCAGCGCATGCGGCGTTCCGCGCTCTCCCCCGATCTCATCGTCATCCTCTCCGGCGTCACCGCCGCGCTGTATGTGGGCAAGCTGCCGCCGGCCCTGCCGGTGCTGCGCGACGCCCTGGGCATCACGCTGCTGCAGGCCGGCTTCCTGCTCTCGCTGGTGCAACTCGCCGGCATGACGCTGGGGCTGGCCGTCGGGCTGACGGCCGACAGCCTGGGCTTGCGGCGCAGCATGCTGGCCGGGCTGGCGATCCTGACGGTGGCCGGCGCGCTGGGCGGATGGGCGCGCGACGCTTCCGACCTGCTGTGGCTGCGCGCCGTGGAGGGCTTCGGTTTCCTGCTGGTGGCGCTGCCCGCGCCGAGCCTGATCCGCCAGCTGGTGCCCCTGGAACGCCTGAATCTCAAGCTCGGCCTGTGGGGCGCGTACATGCCCTTCGGCACGGCGCTGGCCCTGCTCTCCGGCCCCTGGGTCATGAATGCGCTGGGATGGCCGGGCTGGTGGTGGAGCCTGGCCGCACTGTCGGCCGGCATGGCTTTGTGGATGGCGCTCGGCGTGCCCTCCGACGCCCGGCGGCGTCACGCCGCACCGGCGGGCGCGGCCGCGACGCGCGAGCGATGGTGGCACCGCATGGGCCAGACGCTCGCCGCGCCCGGGCCCTGGCTGGTGGCGCTGATCTTCGCCATGTATTCCGGCCAGTGGCTGGCCGTGATCGGCTTCCTGCCTTCGATCTACGACCAGGCCGGGGTCGGCGGCGGGCTTGCCGGCGCGCTCACGGCGTTCGCGGCGGCCTGCAACATGCTGGGCAACATCGGCGCCGGCCGGCTGATGCATCGCGGCGTGCATCCCGGGCGATTGCTGAACGCCGGCTTCGCCGCCATGGCCCTGGGCGCCTTCGTCGCCTTCGGCCTGCCCGCCGACGTCTCGCCGCTGCTGCGCTACGCCGGCGTGCTGCTGTTCTCCGGGATGGGCGGCATGGTTCCCGCCACGCTGTTCATGCAGGCCGTGCGACTGGCGCCGAGCGAGCGGACGGTGTCCACGACCGTCGGCTGGGTGCAGCAATGCTCGGCGCTCGGCCAGTTCGCCGGCGCGCCGCTGGTGGCCTGGGTGGCCGGCGCAGCCGGCGGATGGCACTGGACCTGGGCCGTCACCGGCACGGCTTCGCTGATGGGCGTGCTGCTCGCGACCCGGCTTCCGCGCGCGCCGCGCCCGTAAATCTCTCCTGTCCGTCAGGCCCGGGCGCGCCCGGCGCCGGCGGCATGACCGCCGGGCATCGACATGAAGGACGTCCCCGCTTAAGCTATCGCATCCAACCGCAACCGTCTGCGCCGCCG
>JAEHDO010000468.1 GCA_016880375.1 Betaproteobacteria bacterium
AGGAAGAAGGTGTAGGCGAGTCCGAGCAGTGCGCATGCACCGATCACCGGCATGATGCCGATCTTGTAGCGGAACAGCGCGATCGCGGCGGCGAGGCCGATCAGCGCGGAGAACCACTCGAACGTCCCGGCGAACGGATTGGCCTGCGTGCCCTGCGGCCACAGCACGTGCCAGGCGAAGAACACCGCCAGGTTGACGATGACGCCGACCACCGCGGCGGTGATGCCGGTCAGGGGCGAAGTGAACTTGATGTCGCCGTGGGTGGCCTCCACCAGCGGGCCGCCGATGAGGATGAACAGGAAGGAGGGCAGGAAGGTGAAGAAGGCGGCGACGAAGCCGCCCATGACGCCGGCCAGTGCCAGTGCCTCCGGGCCGAACGCCTGCTTGGTCCAGCCGCCGACGAAGCCGACGAAGGCCACCACCATGATGAGCGGCCCTGGCGTGGTCTCGCCCAGCGCCAGGCCGTCGATCATCTGCGGTCCGGTGAGCCAGCCATAGGTTTCCACGCCACCCTGGTAAACATAGGGCAGCACGGCGTAGGCGCCGCCGAAGGTGAGCAGCGCCGCCTTGGTGAAGAACCAGCCCATCTGCGTGAGCACGCCGTGCCAGCCGCCCTGCGCCATCAGCAGCGCCATGGCGCCGGCCCAGATCGCCAGCCCGGCGGCGCTGTAGCCGACGAGCCTGCCCCAGGAGAAGCGCACCCAGGCGGGCGGTGGCGTGTCGTCGTCGATCAGCGCCGCGCCGTAGGATTTGTCCGCCGCGCCGTGGCCGCCTCCGGCCTTGAATTTCTCCGGTGCGAACTGGCCGCCGAGGTAGCCGAGGATCGCCGCCGCCAGCACGATGGCGGGGAAGGGCACGTCGAAGGCGAAGATGGCGACGAAGGCCGCCGCCGCCATGGCCCACAGCACGCCGTGCTTCAGCGCGCGCGAGCCGATGCGGTAGGCCGCGAATACCACGATGGCGGTGACGGCCGGCTTGATGCCGTAGAGGATGCCGGCCACGAGGGGCAATGTACCGAAGGCCAGGTAGATCCAGGTCAGCCCGACCAGCATGAACACCGAGGGCAGTACGAACAGCGTGCCGGCGACGATGCCGCCCCAGCTGCGGTGCATCATCCAGCCGATGTAGACGGCGAGCTGCGTCGCCTCGGGGCCGGGCAGCAGCATGCAGTAGTTGAGGGCGTGCAGGAAGCGCCGCTCGGAGATCCAGCGGCGGCGCTCGACCAGTTCCTGGTGCATCATGGCGATCTGCCCGGCCGGACCGCCGAAGCTGACGAAGCCGAGCTTGAGCCAGTAGCGGAAGGCTTCGCCGAAGGAAACGGGAGCGGGAGGGGTGTCGGGGGTGTTGGCGGTGTCCACGGTCATACCTCGCAGATATACGATCAACGGAACTTGGACGGGACACCGTCTGATGGGAAGTCCGTGATTTCCCCGTGACTGAATTCTATCAAAACATGAACGACCGCAGACTGATCTACGCCGCCGCCTTCCTGCGCGCGCTCGCCACCGGCATGGCCGGCGTGCTGCTGGGACTGACTTTGGCGCGGCTCGGATTTTCCGCCGCCGCCATCGGCGCCGTGCTCTCGGCCGGCCTGGCCGGCGCGACGCTGGCGCTGCTGGTCGTCACCTGGGCGGGCGACCGCCTCGGCCGGCGGCGCTGCCTGCTCTGGCTGTCGTTGCTGGGGGCTGCGGGCGGCCTCGGCGCGGCGCTGGTGAGCGGGCCATGGGCGATGGCCGCGGCGGCCTTCGTCGGCACGCTCAACGGCATGGGCCGCGACCGCGGGGCGGCGCTGGTGCTGGAACAGGCCATCCTGCCGTCGACCACCGACGATGCCGGCCGCACCGCCGCTTTCGCCCGCTACAACGTGCTCACCGACATCGGCCATGCGCTGGGCGCGCTGCTGGCGGCGGCACCGACGCTGCTCGCTGCCGCGGGCGTCGACGAGACGCAGGCCTTCCGCGCCATGTTCCTGCTCTACGCGGGGCTGCTCGCCGCCGGCGCGCCGCTGGCGCTGAAGCTCTCGGCCGCGGCGGAGACCGGCGCCGCCGGCCCGCGCCGGCCGGTGTCGCAGGAGAGCAGGAAAATCGTCTGGAAGATCTCCGCGCTGTTCGCCATCGATTCGATTGCCGGCGGCTTCCTCGGCTCGGCGCTGCTCTCCTACTTCTTCTTCGAGCGCTTCGCCGTTTCCGCCGCGCTGATCGGCGGCCTGTTCTTCGCCGCGCGCGTGCTCAACGCCCTCTCGCACCTCGGCGCGGCCTGGCTGGCGGCGCGCATCGGGCTGGTGAATACCATGGTGTTCACCCACATCCCGTCGAGCGTGCTGCTGGCCTCGGTGGCCTTCGCGCCCAACTTCTGGATCGCGGCCGTCCTCTTCCTGCTGCGCGAGGGCCTGGTGGAGATGGACGTGCCGACGCGGCAGTCCTACGTGATGGCGGTGGTCGGGCCGGAGGAGCGCACCTACGCTTCGGGCGTGACGCACCTGGTGCGCGTGGGCGGCTGGGCGGTGGCGCCGTCGTTCGCCGGCTGGCTGATGCAGGCGGCGTCGCTAGGTGCGCCGCTGTTCATCGGCGCCGGCATGAAGATCGCCTACGACCTGCTGCTGTGGCGGTCTTTCCGCAGGCTCAAGCCGCCGGAGGAGCGCTGACTGCCGCTTGCCCGCATTCCTTGAAGATGCGCGCGCGGCATTTCGCGCAGACGTCCTTGTCCAGCCGCGCATAGATGCCGGCGATGGCATCGCGCTTCTCCGCGAAGCAGGCATCCTTGCCGATGTCGATCGAGAAGGGCTCCTTGCCGAGCATGGTTGCGGCACCTTCGCGCAAACCGTGGAACCACAATCTGCCGCCGCGCGCGCGTCGTCGCCGTGCTTCCTGCGCCAGCAGCTCGGCGCCGGCGACGTCGACGAAGTTCATGCTGCGGCCGAGGATCAGCAGGTGCTTCTGGCCGGGCTTGCGCTCCTCCATGTGGTGCAGGTACTCGCCGACGTGGTTTACCGCGCCGAAGTAGAG
>JAEHDO010000469.1 GCA_016880375.1 Betaproteobacteria bacterium
CACGGCGATCGGGTCGACGCCGGCGAAGGGCTCGTCGAGCAGGATGAAGCGCGGGCTGGTGGCGAGCGCCCGGCAGATCTCGACGCGGCGACGTTCGCCGCCGGAGAGCGAGATCGAGGGGTTGTCGCGCAGGTGGCTGATGTGCAGCTCGTTGAGCAAATCGTCCAGGCGCTGCTCGATCTGCTCCTCGGTGAGCGGCTGCAGTTCGAGCACGGCGCGGATGTTCTCCGCCACGTTGAGCTTGCGGAACACCGATATTTCCTGAGGCAGGTAGGACAGGCCAAGCCGCGCGCGGCGGTGGATCGGCATGTGCGTGAAGGCCTCCCCGTCGACGGTGATCTCGCCGCCGTCGGCGCCCACCAGGCCGACGATCATGTAGAAGCAGGTGGTCTTGCCGGCGCCGTTGGGGCCGAGCAGGCCCACCACCTCGCCGCTTCTCACCTCGAAGGAAACGTCCTTGACGACGGTGCGCGACGAGTACTTCTTGCGCAGGCCGGTGACTTTGAGCAGGCTCATTCTTCAGTGTCTTTCAGCACCTTGCGGATGACCTCCGCGCTGAATCCGCGTTGCTGCAGGAAGCGCGCCTGTCGTGCATAGTCGCTGCGGTCCATCGGCGACACGCCGAACTTCCGCCGCCAGACCTCGCGCGCCCGCGCGGTTTCGCTGCCGGCCCCGGCGAACAGCGCGGCGGCGATGACTTCATCGGCGACGCCCCTGGCGCGCAGGCTGTGGCGCAGCTTGGCCGAGCCGAAACGCACCGCGCGCGACGCAACGAAGGACTCGGCGAAGCGCGCGTCGGAGAGCAGGCCGGATTGTTCTAGGTGGTCGAGCACGGCTTGGAGGTCTTCCGGGGTTGCGTTGTCGGCTAGTTTCCGGGCCAATTCGGCGCGGGAATGCTCGCGCCGGGCGAGCATTTTCAGCGCCTTCCCTTTCAGCTCGCCGCTCAAGCCTCGGCCGCGACGACGGCCTGCTGCTCGGCGACGCCGACTTCGGCGCGGATCCTGTTCTCGATTTCGCGCGCCATTTCCGGGTGTTCCTTGAGGTACTCGCGGGCGTTGTCCTTGCCCTGGCCGATGCGCTCGCCGTTGTAGGCATACCAGGCGCCGGATTTTTCGACCAGCTTGTGAATGACGCCGAGCTCGATGATCTCGCCCTCGCGCGAGATGCCCTCGCCGTAGAGGATGTCGAACTCGGCCTGGCGGAAGGGCGGCGCCACCTTGTTCTTGACGACCTTCACCCGCGTCTCGGAGCCGACGACTTCGTCGCCCTTCTTGATGCTGCCGGTGCGGCGGATGTCCAGGCGCACCGAGGCATAGAACTTCAGCGCATTGCCGCCCGAGGTGGTTTCCGGGTTGCCGAACATGACGCCGATCTTCATGCGGATCTGGTTGATGAAGATGACCAGGGTGTTGGTGCGCTTGATGTTGGCGGTGAGCTTGCGCAGCGCCTGGCTCATCAGGCGCGCCTGCAGGCCGGGCAGCTGGTCGCCCATTTCGCCCTCGATCTCGGCCTTCGGCGTCAGCGCCGCAACCGAGTCGATCACCACCACGTCGATGCCGCCCGAGCGCACCAGCATGTCGGCGATCTCGAGGGCCTGTTCGCCCGTGTCCGGCTGGGAAATCAGCAGGTCGCCGACCTTCACGCCGAGCTTCTGCGCATACTGCGGATCGAGCGCATGCTCGGCGTCGATGAAGGCTGCCGTGCCGCCGAGCTTCTGCATTTCCGCGATGACCTGCAGGGTCAGCGTGGTCTTGCCGGAGGATTCCGGGCCATAGACTTCGACCACCCGGCCGCGCGGCAGTCCGCCGATGCCCAGGGCGATGTCCAGTCCGAGCGAGCCGGTCGAGACGGATTCGATGTCCTTTGCCACCTCGCCGTCGCCCAGGCGCATGATCGAGCCCTTGCCGAACTGCTTCTCGATCTGGGCCAGGGCCGCCGAGAGCGCCTTGCTTTTGTTGTCTTCCATAAGTGGTTCCCCAGTGGATTTCGGTTGAATTATGGCACAGTCTTTGCCGGGCCGACTTGAACGCGATCTAACAAATATAATAACGTTAAATCAATGTGTTGTATGTTTGTTAGCGCTTGCTTAGTCGAGTATCCGGAGCAGTCCTTGCAGGGCATGGATCACCGATTGCTTGCGCACCGCTTCGCGGTCGCCGGAGAAGTGCAGCGTCTCGGCGGTCGGCTCCCTGCCTTGCAGGACCCAGGCGAAGCATACGGCGCCCACTGGCTTACCCGGTGAGCCACCCGTTGGGCCGGCAACGCCCGAAATCGCCAGCGCCGCCTGGGCATGGCTGCGCCTGAGCGCACCGGCCGCCATCTCGCGCACGACGGCCTCGCTGACCGCCCCCTCCTGCCTCAGGGTGTCGGCCTTGACCCCGAGCAACTCCTGCTTGGCGGCGTTGGAATAGGTGACGAAGCCGCGCTCGAACCACTGCGAACTGCCGCCGGTTGCCGTAACCACTTCCGCAACCCAGCCGCCGGTGCAGGATTCGGCGCTAGCGAGCATCAGCTTGCGTTCGAGCAGGGCTGCGCCGACGCGGGCCGACAGGTCTTCGAGTTCCTTATCCATCAGAACAGCACCTTGAACAGGGCGAGCACCAGCAAGGCATACCCGGCGGCCACCAGGTCGTCGAGCATGACGCCGAAGCCGTGCTTCATGTGGCCGTCGATCCAGCGCGCCGGCTGCGGCTTGGTGATGTCGAAGAAGCGGAACCAGATGAAGGCCGCCAGCTGCCAGAGCAGGCCGTCCGG
>JAEHDO010000470.1 GCA_016880375.1 Betaproteobacteria bacterium
GCATGAAGGTGGCGGTCTTGCCGTAGCTGTGGGCGACGTTATGCACGACGTACTTCAGCACCTGCGTCTGGTCGGCGCGGCGCACCAGGGTGTTGAACAGGGTGCCGATCTCGCACTGGCCGGCGGTAGCCACTTCGTGGTGATGCACTTCCACTTCGACGCCGCAGGCTTCCAGCGCCAGGCACATGGCGGCGCGGATGTCGTTCAGGCTGTCGACCGGGGGCACCGGGAAGTAGCCGCCCTTGACGGTGGGACGGTGGCCGGTGTTGCCGCCGTCGAACTTGTCGGCGGAGGCCCAGGCGGCTTCCTCGGAGAAGACCTTCGAGTAGGAGCCGGACATGTCGACCGACCACTCGACGGAGTCGAAAACGAAGAACTCGGGCTCGGGACCGAAATAGGCGGTATCGCCCACCCCGGTGGACTTGAGATAGGCCTCGGCGCGCTTGGCGATGGAGCGCGGATCGCGGTCATAACCCTTGCCGTCGGCCGGTTCGACCACGTCGCAGGAAATGACCAGCGTGGTCTCGTCCATGAAAGGGTCGATGTAGGCGGTCGCGGCATCCGGCATGAGCAGCATGTCGGAGGCCTGGATGCCCTTCCAGCCGGCAATCGACGAGCCATCGAAGGCATGGCCGGATTCGAACTTGTCAGCGCCGAAATGCTTGACCGGCACGCCGACGTGCTGCTCCTTGCCGCGCGTATCCGTGAAGCGGAAGTCGACGAACTTGACTTCCCGGTCCTTGACCAGCTTAAGAACGTCTTGAGGGGACATCACTCTCTCCTAGCAAATTGAATTCGGGATGATGGGAAACTGCATGTCTAGGGCTTTAGCAGAAAATGTGCCAATGCCCGGAAAGAAGAACATCATTGTGACATAAGGAAGAACTTCTTGAATCGAAAAGGTTGCCGCACCAACTTGGTGCTAATTTTGTCAAATATGCACTATTTTGGTGCGATACGGCAGTTCAAGGAAATGGAGCGAATGTAAGGATCTTTGTCCAATTGACGGGCAATATGTTGTTCCAGCCTGGCCATACGTGCATCATCCAGGCAGGTCTGCGGGGGGACAAAAATCTCCGCTTCGACCCGGTTTCCAAGATAATGCAGCACCGTTTTCTCGATCCCTCCCGCTTCCTCCCCCAGCAAACGGTTCAGATGCGCCAGGAGCACATCCCGATCGGGCAGATTGTCGCTGTTACTCATCAGGGCCTGATCCTCTTCGGCATCGATATGCACCAGCACGTCTGCAACCTCGGGGTGGGCTTCGAGCACGCGCTGCCGGGCGCGCTCACCCATGCGGTGGCCCTCGGACACGCTGATGCGTGGGTCGACCAGCACATGCGCATCGACCAGCGCCTGATGGGCCATGCGCCTTGTGCGCAACTCATGCAAGCCCAGCACCCCTGGCGTGTCGAGCAGCGTCCGGCGAATGGCTTCGACCTTCTCCTTGTCGAGGGCAGTATCTATCAGTTCCTGCAGGGAATCCCATGCCAGCTTCAGCCCCATGCGCAGGATCATGAAGCCCATGATCGCTGCTGCCAGAAGATCGAGGAAGGTCCAGCCCATCAGGGCGCCTGCGATGCCGACGACGACTACCAGCGCCGATGCGGCGTCGGCCCGCGTGTGCCAGGCGTTGGCCGCCAGCATGGGGGAGCGCAAGCGTTTGGCGATGCGAAGGAGATAACGAAACAGGGCCTCCTTGGAGGCAGCCGTAATGATTGCCACCCACAGCGCGATCAATTCGACGCGCGGCAGGTCGGCGACATGCTGCAGGCGCAAGGTCGCCTCCCAGAGTATGCCGAAGCCGATCACCGCCAGGGAAGCGCCAAGAACCAGCGTGGCGGCAGTCTCGACGCGGGCATGGCCATAGGGGTGCTCGCGGTCAGCCGGATGGCTGCCCTTGCGGTTGGCGTAGAGCACAAGAAAATCCGACAGAAGGTCGGAAAACGAATGCAGGCCATGGGCAATCAGGGATTGCGAATGCGCCAGCCAGCCGACAATCAGTTGGACGACAGTCAGCGCCAGGTTGAGGGCTGCCGATATCCAGGTGGCGCGGCTCGCCTCGCGGTAGCGTGCCGGATCGACCGGTTCGGCGCGCAAAGGTGATTCTTCGACTGGCATCTGTGCTTCACGTATACTTTTCGGATCCGAATTTTAAAACGCTCGCCGCCTCAATGGGAAAACTTAGCGACATACTGGCCCTGGCACAGAACCGTGCCCGGGAACTCGGCCTCCCTTATGAAGGTGCGCTCACGCCGTCGGAAGCCTACGAGGTCCTGCAGCTTGCTCCTGGCGCGAAACTGGTGGATGTGCGCACGCGCCCGGAGCTCGACTTCGTCGGCCGCATTCCCGGCGCCGTCGAGATCGAATGGCAGTTCTATCCGGGTTACGCGCCCAACCTGCATTTCATGGCAGAACTGAAGCAGCGGGTCGACCCGGAATCCTTGATCCTGTTCATCTGCCGCAGTGCACACCGTTCGCACCGCGCGGCGGCGGCGGCCACCGAAGCCGGATACCCGGACTGTTACAACGTCCTGGAAGGCTTCGAGGGCGACAAGGATGCCCGCGGACATCGCGGCAGGGTCGGTGGCTGGCGCGCCGCCGGCCTGCCGTGGCAACAAAGCTGAAGGAC
>JAEHDO010000471.1 GCA_016880375.1 Betaproteobacteria bacterium
ACCAGGCCGAGGGCGGTGATCTGCGCCGACACCCAGCCCAGGTAGGAGATGACGATGCACACGGCGGCGACCAGTTCGACCAGGCGGCCGTAGCGCAGGCGGTAGTAGTCGCCGATGGTCAGCAGGTTGAGCCGGTACAGCGGCCGGGCGAACAGCAGGCCGAAGAGGATCAGGCAGAGTGAGGCGCCGATCGGGTCCGACACCAGGCCGCGCATGCCCTCCTTGAGGAAGGTGGCCGAGATGCCGAGCACCGTTTCCGCGCCGAACCAGGTCGCGAACACCATGGACGTGACGATGTACAGCGGCAGGTTGCGGCCGGCGGAGATGTAGTCCCGGGCATTGTGCACGCGGGTGGCGGCGATCAGGCCGGCTGCAATCGAAACGACCAGGTAGAGGGCGACGAAGGTGATCAGCATGGCTAAAAGTCAGTCTGCGGGGGACGGCGAATTATAGCGAAAGGAGTTGCACCAGAAGCACAGCGGCGAGCAGCGCCGCTGCCGTCTTCATCCAGAACGTCTGCCGCCGCTCCTCCTCCCGCAGCCGCGCCATTTCCCCGCGCAGTGCTTCGAGCGGTTTCCGCTCGAGGGCGTCGTGCAGCAGGCGCGGCAGCTGCGGCAGCAGCGCCGCCCACTGCGGCGCCTCGCGCCTGAGGTTGTTCACGAGGCCCTTCAGGCCGACGCGCTCCAGCATCCAGCGCTCGAGGAAGGGCTTGGCGGTGGTCCACAGGTCGAGTTCCGGGTCGAGCTGGCGGCCGAGGCCCTCGATGTTGAGCAGCGTCTTCTGCAGCATCACCAGCTGCGGCTGGATCTCGACGTTGAAGCGCCGTCCGGTCTGGAACAGGCGCAGCAGCGTGCGGCCGAAGGAGATGTCCTTCAGCGGCCGGTCGAACACCGGCTCGCAGACGGCGCGGATGCCGGCCTCGAACTCGTCGAGGCGCGTGTCCGCCGGCACCCAGCCGGCGTCGATGTGCGCCTGCGCCACCGCCTTGTAGTCGCGGCGGAAGAAGCCGAGGAAGTTCTGCGCCAGGTAGTTCTGGTCGACCTCCGTCAGCGTGCCCATGATGCCGAAGTCGAGGGCGACGTACTGTCCGGCCGGCGTGACGAGGATGTTGCCCGGGTGCATGTCGGCATGGAAGAAGCCGTCGCGGAACACCTGGGTGAAGAAGATCTCGACGCCGGCGCGCGACAGGGCCTTGAGGTCGACGCCGGCGGCCTTCAGCGCCTCGATCTGGCCGACCGGCGTGCCGTGCATGCGCTCCATCACCATCACCTGCGCCGAGCACCAGTCCCAATGCACCTCCGGCACCGCCAGCAGCGGCGAATGCAGGAAGTTGCGCCGCAGCTGCGCGCAGTTGGCCGCCTCGCGCATCAGGTCCAGTTCGTCGTCGAGGTGCTTGGCAAATTCCGCCACCACCTCGCGCGGCTTCAGGCGCCGGCCGTCCGGCCACAGCAGCTCGATCAGGACGGCCGCTGCGTCGAGCAGCGCGACGTCGTGGGCGATGATGCGGGCGATGTCCGGCCGCAGGATCTTCACCGCCACTTCGCGGCCGTCCGGCAGGGTGGCGAAATGCACCTGCGCCACCGAGGCGCTCGCCACCGGCGCCGGCTCGAAGGCGGCGAACACTTCGCCTACCGGCTTGCCGAAGGCGCGCGCCAGCTCCGCCACCGCCAGCGCCGAGGCGAAGGGCGGCACCTGGTCCTGCAGCTTCGCCAGCTCGTCGGCGAGGTCTACCGGCAGGAGGTCGCGCCGCGTTGACAGCACCTGGCCGAACTTGACGAAGATCGGTCCCAGCGCCTCCAGCGCCAGGCGCAGCCGCTGCGCGCGCGGCGCCGACAGATCGCGCCAGAAAAAGACGAACCGCAGGACGCCTCCCAGCCTTTCGGTCGGCGGGTGGTCGAGAATCAGCTGGTCAAGCCCGAAGCGGAGGCCGACGCTGACGATCCGGATGAGGCGGAAGAGGCGCAAGATGTTTGCGTATTCGGGAAAACGCCGATTTTACCCACAATTGGCAGGGCGCCACGGTCAGCGCGAGGGGGCGGACAGGTATAATTCGCGCTTTCCTGGACATTGATATGGCAGCAGACATCCGATCCGAACTGACGGCCATGCTGCGTGCGGCGCTGCAGTCGGTTGCGCCGGACAGCGCCGGGGCCACCATCCTGCTCGATCGCCCGAAGCAGGCTTCGCACGGCGATTTCGCCAGCAACCTTGCCCTGCAGCTGGCCAAGCCGCTCAAGCTCAACCCGCGCGACATCGCCGGCCGGCTGCTTGCCGAGCTGCCGCGGTCGCCGCTGGTGGCCAAGGCCGAGGTCGCCGGCGCCGGCTTCATCAACTTCACGCTCGCCCCGGCGGCCAAGCTGCAGGTGGTGCGCACGGTGCTCGGCGGCGGCGACGATTACGGCCGCAGCACGCTCGGTGGCGGACAGAAGGTGCAGGTGGAATTCGTTTCCGCCAACCCGACCGGCCCGCTGCATGTCGGCCACGGCCGCGGCGCCGCCTACGGCGCCAGCCTCGCCAGCCTGCTCGACTTCGCCGGCTTCAAGGTGACGCGCGAGTTCTACGTGAACGACGCCGGCCGCCAGATGGACATCCTGGCGCTGTCGACCTGGCTGCGCTACCTCGAATTTTACGGCTCGACCATTCCCTTCCCGAAGAACGCCTACCAGGGCGACTACGTGCGCGACATGGCCGCCGCCATCCACAAGGCGCACGCCACGCGCTACCGGCGCGATGCCGCCCACGTGCTGGACGGCGCGCCGGATGCGGCGACGGACGCCGAGGCGCACCTCGACGCCCTCATAGCCAATGCCAAGCGCCTGCTCGGCGACGACTACGCCTACGTGCACAACTTTGCGCTGACCGAGCAGCTCGGCGACAGCCGCGAGGACCTGGCCGAGTTCGGCGTGCATTTCGACCACTGGTTCTCCGAGCGCTCGCTGTTCGACACCGGCATGGTCGACAAGGTGGTGGCGCAGCTCGAGGCGCGCGGCCACGTGTACCTCCAGGACGGCGCCAGGTGGTTCCGCTCCACCGAATTCGGCGACGAGAAGGACCGCGTCGTGCAGCGCGAGAACGGCCTGTTCACCTACTTCGCCTCCGACATCGCCTATCACCTCAACAAGTACGAGCGCGGCTTCGAGCGCATCATCGACATCTGGGGCGCCGACCACCACGGCTACATCCCGCGCGTGAAGGGCGCCATGCGGGCGCTCGGCCTCGACGACAGCCGGCTGGAGG
>JAEHDO010000472.1 GCA_016880375.1 Betaproteobacteria bacterium
GAAGGGCTTGAGGGCCAGCGCTTCGCGGATGCGCTCGGCGACGCGGCCGGCTTCCTGCGCGTCGCGGTAGGGGCCGAGGTGCAGGCGGTACATGCCGTCCCTGGCATGGATGTGGATGCTTTCGGTGAGCCAGTCGAGCTGGCGGGCGAGGCGCGCGCGGAAGCTCTCGGCGTTGTCCTGGCTGCCGAAGGCGCCGAGCTGCAGGAAGGTGCCGCGCAGCTCCTGCACCGCCGGCAGCGGCGGCTCGGCGGGGGCGGGGGCAGCGGCTTCCGCCTTCGTCAGCGCCAGCAGGGTGTCGGCCGGCGGGGCTTCCTTCGGGGCCTCCCCCGGCAGCACGCTTTCGACTTCCACCCGGGCGCTGCCGGCGCCGATGTAGCCGAGCTTCCAGGCGGCGGCGTAGGAGAGGTCGATGAGGCGCTCGTGCAGGAAGGGGCCGCGGTCGTTCACGCGCACCACCACCGCGCTGCCGTTGGCGAGGTTGGTGACGCGGACATAGCTGGGAATGGGCAGCGTCGGGTGCGCCGCGGTCATGGCGAACATGTCGTAGGGCTCGCCGCTGGAGGTCTTCTGGCCGTGGAACTTGCGGCCGTACCAGCTGCCGATGCCGCGCGCCTTGTAGGGCTTCAGCTCCTGGGACGGCACATAGTCCCGCCCCAGCACGGAATACGGCCTGTTGGCGAAGCGGTGCAGCGGCTCGGCCCGCGGCTGGGCGTCGGGGATGGCATCGAGGTTGTCCGGCACGCTGTCGCCCGGACCGTCGTCCTGATAGAAGCCGCCGCCGCGCTTGAGCACGTACGGCGGCTGCGCCGGCGCCGGTCTGGCGGCGGGGGGCGCCACCGGTGCATCGCGTTCGATGGCGCGCGGCGGCTGAGAGCCGCAGGCGGCCAGCAGCAGCAAATAAAAAAGTGCCGCTGCGGCTTTTGCGCGGGTCTTCATTTCTGGACAAGCATGCGGTTCTTGTGAATGCTCATGAGGATGCCGACGCCGAGGAACAGCGTCACCAGCGCCGTGCCGCCATAGCTGACGAAGGGCAGCGGCACGCCCACCACCGGCAGGATGCCGCTGACCATGCCCATGTTCACGAAGGCGTAGGTGAAGAAGATCAGGGTGATGCTGCCGGCGAGCAGGCGCGAGAACAGCGTCGGCGCGTTGCCGGCGATCATCAGGCCGCGGCCGATGACGAGGGCGTAGAGCAGCAGCAGGAAGCTCGCGCCGAGCAGGCCGAACTCCTCGGAGAGCACGGCGAAGATGAAATCGGTGTGCCGCTCGGGGATGAATTCGAGGTGGGTCTGCGTGCCATTGCCCCAGCCCTTGCCGAGGAGGCCGCCGGAACCCACCGCGATCGTGGACTGGATGATGTGGAAGCCCTTGCCGAGCGGGTCGGCCTCGGGGTCGAGCAGGGTGAGGATGCGCTGCCGCTGGTAGTCGTGCAGCTGCGTCCACGCCAGCGGCAGGCTGGCCAGTCCGGCGACGAGCATCGCGGCCAGCACCTTCCAGGAAAGCCCGGCGAGGAAGATGACGAAGAAGCCCGCCGCGAAGACGAGCACGGCCGTGCCGAGATCCGGCTGCCTGGCGATGAGCGCCACCGGCAGCAGCAGGATCAGCGCGGCGACCGCCCAGTCGCGCAGCCGCAGCATGGCTTCGTGCTTCTGGAAATACCAGGCCAGCATCAGCGGCATGGCGATCTTCATGATCTCCGAAGGCTGGATGCGCATGAAGCCGAGGTTGAGCCAGCGCCGCGCACCCTTGGAAACGTCGCCGAACAGGGCGACGGCAACCAGCAGCAGCACGCCGCCGATATAGAGGGGCAGGGCCAGGTGCATCAGCCGCTGCGGCGGCACCTGCGCGGCGAGGCGCATGGCGACCAGCGCCGCGGCGAGGTTGATGAACTGGTTGTTGAGGCGTTCGGGCGAGGCGCTGGTGAGCACCAGCAGGGCGTAGCCGAGCAGCAGGGCCAGCATGGCCAGCAGCGGCGGGTCGATCGGCGCGACCAGCTTCTGCCACCATTCGCGCGGACGGAAAGCGTACTCAGTCACCTTCCCCCTCCTCTTCGAATTCGGGCGCCGCTTCCTTGGGCAGCTTGCCGAGCAGCCAATAGTCGAGCACCTGGCGCGCGATCGGCGCGGCCGACTGGGCGCCGAAGCCGCCGTTCTCCACCAACACCGCCAGGGCGATGGTCGGCTGCTCGGCCGGCGCGTAGGCGATGAACAGGGCGTGGTCGCGCAGGCGCTCCTGCACCTTGCCGTGCTCGTATTTGCCGCCCTTCAGGCTGTAGACCTGCGCCGTGCCGGTCTTGCCGCCGGAGACGTATTCCGCGCCGGCGAAGGCACGCGCGCCGGTGCCCTCCTTGTTCACGCCGACCATCGCCTGGCGGATGACCTCGAGGTTGGCCGGCTTGAACGGCAGGCTGCGCAGCGGCTGCGGCTCGATCAGGGTGCGCTCGCCGGTGTTGATGTTCTCGATGTATTTCACCAGGTGCGGGCGGTACATGACGCCGCTGTTGGCGATCGCCGCCGTGGCCTGCGCCAGCTGGATCGGCGTGTAGGCGTTGTAGCCCTGGCCGATGCCGATGGAGACGGTTTCGCCGGCATACCATTTCTGCTGTTCGGGCTTGCGGAAGCGCTTCTTCTTCCATTCCTGCGAGGGCAGCACGCCCTCCGACTCGCCCTCGATGTCGATGCCGGTGCGCTGGCCGAAGCCGAGCTGGCGCATGAAGTTCGAGATGGCGTCGATGCCCATGTCGTTGGCCAGCACGTAGTAGTAGGTGTCGCAGGAATGCACGATCGACTTGTACATGTC
>JAEHDO010000077.1 GCA_016880375.1 Betaproteobacteria bacterium
GACCCCTTCAGGCCTTACCTGACCGGTCCGGTGCTGGATGGCACCGCCGGCCGCTACGCCGAAATCGAGCTTGAGGCCTTCCCCGACAGCGGCAAGGAAGTGGAAATATTCCTCCTTAATCAAGGCATTCGCTTCGACCAGAACGAACCGAGACGCAGCGGTGCCGAGGTTCCGGAGTGCGTACTCACGTTCGAATGGAATGAGATACCCGTTAGGCTTCTCCTGTTCGACCCGGATGCCGAGCGTGCCCAGAAGCGGCGCAATGGAAGGGTTTCAGGGCGTGCGCGCCTGTCTTCGGTTGAAGCCCTGCTGGGGCCTCCAGCCGCATGAGCAGGATCGTTCGCCATTCCCTGCTGATCATTGCCGTTTCGATCCTGGGAGCAACCGCAGGCTATTTTTTTGGCAGTCCTCAACCCGCCAAGCCACCCCCATCCGTGGCCGCTCCGACCGCTGACGCGCCGGCTCGGTTGCTGGCCCTGACGCTGCCCGATCTGGACGGCAGACTGCAGCCTATCTCACAGTGGAAAGACAAAGTGCTGGTAGTCAATTTCTGGGCGACCTGGTGTCCGCCCTGCAAGGAAGAAATGCCGGAATTTTCAAGAATCAACAGTAAATATGCTGAAAAAGGCATTCAATTTGTAGGCATCAGCATCGATTCTGCAGATAAGGTATTGGCCTTCCAGAAGGAAACACCCGTTTCCTATCCCCTCCTAATCAGCAACTTGGAATCGCTCGAGCTTTCGAGTGATTTAGGCAACCGCGCCAAAGCGTTGCCATTCACCATCATTCTCCGTGCGGATGGCCGTCCACAACAGGTCAAACTCGGGAAGTTCGCCACACCCGACCTGGAAAAAGCCATTCAGTCGGCGCTCCGTCCAGACTGACTTTCCAGAATTTCCCCGGTAATTCTGGACAATTTGCAGCGATTTACGGCAAACTTGCATACATGAATGCCAAGAAAGCCGGCCCCAAGACGGCCAGGAATGCCAAAAAAAAGCGCCGCATCCTGATTCTGCATGGCCCGAACCTGAACCTGCTCGGCCAGCGCGAACCGGATATTTATGGGCATGAGACGCTGACGGACATCAATGCGTCCCTCACCAGCCAGGCCAAGGCGGCCTCGGTCGAATTGATCGCCTTCCAGAGCAACCACGAAGGCGACCTGGTCGATCGCATCCAGGCGGCCCGCAGCGAGGGGGTAGCCTTTATCGTCATCAACCCGGGTGGCTACACCCACACCAGCATCGCCCTGCGCGACGCCCTGGCGGCGGTGGCCATTCCATTCGTCGAAGTGCATCTTTCGAATATCCACGCGCGCGAACCCTTCCGCCGGCATTCCTATTTCTCGGACATTGCCGCCGGCGTCATCTGCGGGCTGGGCAGCCACGGCTACCGGCTGGCCCTCGACTTCGCGCTCAACCGCATTCGCTAGTCACCGTTGCGCAGCGGGGCTCATCGACGGCCGCTGCGTCGGTCTTTAATGGAGGGAGAAAAAAATGGACCTCAGAAAACTGAAGGCCTTGATCGATCTGGTGGAAAAGTCCGGCATCGCAGAACTGGAAATCACCGAGGGAGAGGAAAAGGTGCGCATTGCCAAGCAAGGCGGCTCGGCGCCAGCACCCTCCTTTCATATGCACCACGCCAGCCCGGCCCCGCATGCAGCGCCCGTCGCACCGCCTGCGGCGCCTGCCGAGCCGGTCGCCGAAGCCGAACCGGAAGGCCATGCCGTCAAGGCGCCGATGGTCGGCACCTTTTACCGTTCTTCCACGCCCGGCGGCCAGGCTTTCGTCGAGGTCGGCCAGACCGTCAAGGCCGGCGACACGCTCTGCATCATCGAGGCCATGAAACTCATGAACGAGATCGAGGCCGACGCCTCCGGCGTCATCAAGGCCATCCGGGTAGAGAACGGACAACCGGTCGAATACGGCCAGCCCCTCTTCATCATCGGCTAAATCCCCTCTACGCTATGTTCGAAAAGATCCTCATCGCCAACCGCGGTGAAATTGCCCTCCGCATCCAGCGCGCCTGCCGCGAAATGGGCATCAAGACGGTGGTCGTGCACTCCGAGGCCGACACCGAGGCCAAGTACGTCAAGCTCGCCGACGAATCCGTTTGCATCGGTCCGGCCCCCTCCTCGGCCAGCTACCTCAACATCCCGGCCATCATTTCGGCAGCCGAGGTCACCGATGCCGAGGCCATCCATCCCGGTTACGGCTTCCTTTCGGAAAACGCCGACTTTGCCGAACGGGTGGAAAAATCCGGCTTCGTCTTCATCGGCCCGCGACCGGAAACCATCCGCCTGATGGGAGATAAGGTGTCCGCCAAGGACGCCATGAAGACTGCCGGCGTGCCCTGCGTGCCCGGCTCGGATGGCGCGCTGCCGGAAGACACCAAGGAGATCGTCAGGACCGCCCGCGCCGTCGGCTACCCCGTCATCATCAAGGCGGCGGGCGGCGGCGGTGGGCGCGGCATGCGCGTCGTGCATACCGAGGCGGCGCTGCTCAATGCCGTCACAATGACCCGCACCGAAGCCCAGGCCGCCTTCGGCAATCCGATGGTCTACATGGAGAAATTCCTCGAGAATCCGCGCCATATCGAGTTCCAGGTGCTGGCGGATGCCTACAAGAATGCCATCTGGCTGGGCGAGCGCGACTGTTCCATGCAGCGCCGCCATCAGAAGATCATCGAGGAGGCGCCGGCCCCCGAAATTGCCCGCCGGCTCATCACGCGCATCGGCGACCGCTGCGCCGAGGCCTGCCGGAAGATCGGCTACCGCGGCGCCGGCACCTTCGAGTTCCTCTACGAGAACAACGAGTTCTATTTCATCGAAATGAACACCCGGCTGCAGGTCGAACACCCGGTGACCGAGTTCATCACCGGCATCGATCTGGTGCAGCAGCAGATCCGCATCGCAGCGGGCGAGAAGCTCGCGCTGCGCCAGCGTGATATCGAGCTGAAGGGGCATGCCATCGAATGCCGCATCAACGCCGAGGATCCCTACAAGTTCACCCCCTCGCCGGGTCGCATCGCTTCCTATCATCCGCCCGGCGGGCCCGGCATCCGCGTCGATTCACATGTCTATAGCGGCTACACCGTGCCGCCGCACTACGATTCGATGATCGGAAAAGTCATTGCCTACGGCGACACCCGCGACCAGGCCATACGCCGCATGCGCATCGCCCTCTCGGAAATGGTGATCGAGGGCATCAAGACCAACATCCCGCTGCACCAGGAGCTGATGCACGACCATCGCTTCATCAAGGGCGGCACCAGCATCCACTACCTCGAGCACAAGCTGGCGGCAAAGGACGAGGCGGTCAAGGGAAAATAATGTGGCTGTCGGTCGCGTTCGCCACAGACGCCGAACACGCCGAGGCGCTCTCCGATGCCCTGCTGGCGCTGGGGGCCCTCTC
>JAEHDO010000473.1 GCA_016880375.1 Betaproteobacteria bacterium
CTGAAGAAGGCGGGCCGCATCGCCGACGACGGCAAGGTGGCGCGGCTGCTGCTCTTCGGCGCGCTCAACTGGGTGGTGCAGTGGTACCGGCCCGGCGGCGGCTCCGGCATCGAGCAGATCGCCGAACGGGCCATGGATCTCTTTCTCTGCGACAAAGACAAGCGCTGATGCTCTTCGCCGTTTCCCTGATGATTCCCCTGCTGGTATTTTCCGTCTGGGTCTTCTGGCGCCTGTCGTCGCCGCGCCCCGATCCGGCCTCGATGCGGGCGTACAACATCGGCGCCATCGTGCTGGCCCTGCTGCTGGCCGGCGCCATCGCCTGGTACGTGCGCGGAAGCATGGCGGGCGGGACGGATCGCGGCATGTGGCCGGCGATCGCCGCGTACTACGTGATGGCGGTGGTGCCGCTCTGGTTGGCCGTCGCCGGCGGCATCCGCCGGCTGATTTTCGGCACGCGCGAGGCCTCGAAGCCGCTGGAAATCTCGCAGGACCTCTCGAAAACCCGGTTTTAGCCGAGCGCGGGACTTGCCGGCAGCGCGCAGGCGGCGCGGTATTCCTGCGCCAGCCGCACCACCAGCTCGGCGGTTGCCGGAATGTCGTGGATGGTCGCCACGCCGTGGCCGGCGCTCCAGGTGTCGCGCCAGGCCTTGGCGCCCGAACCGAAATCCTCCTTGGCGTCGGTGCTGCCCAGCATGTCCTTGCTGTAGCCGGCTTTCTCCAGGCTGGGCCAGAGGAAATTCGCATGCGTGCCGGTGATGGCCGGCGTGTAGACGATGTCCTTCGCCGTGCAATCGAGGATCATCTGCTTGTAATCGTCCGTCGCCATGGATTCCCGCGTGGCGATGAAACGCGTGCCCAGGTAGGCGAAGTCGGCGCCCATGACTTCCGCCGCGCGCACCGAGGCGCCGTCGGAGATCGCCCCGCCGAGCACCAGCGGACCGTCCCAGAACTCGCGGATCTCGCGCACCAGCGAGAAGGCGCTCTGCGTGCCGGCATGGCCGCCGGCGCCGCCGGCGACGCAGACGATGCCGTCCACGCCGGCGGCGATGGCCTTCTTCGCGTGGTAGGCGTGGATGACGTCGCTGAAGACCACGCCGCCGTAGCCGTGCACCGCCTTCACCACCTCGCCGGGATGGCCGAGGCTGGTGATGACGAAGGGCACCTTGTGCTTCACCACCAGTTCGAAGTCCTGCGAAAGACGCGTGTTGGAGTGGTGCAGGATCAGGTTCACACCGTAGGGCGCCACCGGCGCCTTCGGGTCGGCCGCCATGGCGGCACCCAATTCCGCGTTGATCTGCGTCAGCCACTCGTCGAGCACCTCGATGGGCCGCGCGTTGAGCGTCGGGAAGGTGCCCGCCACGCCGGCCTTGCAGGCGGCGATGACCAGATGCGGGCCGGAGACGAGGAACATCGGCGCGGCGATGACGGGCAGGCTCATGCGGCCGCGGAACAGTTGCGGGATGCTCATATCAATTGCAGAAGAATCGCTGGTTGACGGAATCGATCACGGCTTCGGGCTTGAGGTAGCCATTGAAGGCCCAGCCGGCGGCAAAGGCGGCCGCGGCCACGCCGAGGATGATCAGGATAAAACGCGCAGCCTTCATCGTGCCGGCTGCGTCGAGAGGCGCGCCACCGGCCGCTCATCCACCGGCAGGTTGAGCAGCGCCGCCACCACCCCCAGCGCGATGCAGATCATCCAGACGATGTCGTACGAGCCGGTCTTGTCGAAAAGCAGGCCGCCCAGCCAGACGCCGAGGAAGCTGCCGATCTGGTGGCTGAAGAAGACGAAGCCCGACAGCATGGCGAGATAGCGCACGCCGAAGACCTGCGCCACCAGGCCGTTGGTGAGCGGCACCGTGCCGAGCCAGAGGAGGCCCATCGCCGCCGCGAAAATGCCCACCGACCACGACGACAGCGGCGCGGCGAGGAAGGCGACGATGACGGCGCTGCGGGCGAGATAGATCACCGCCAGCAGCTTCTTCTTCGACCAGCGGCCGCCCATCTGGCCGAAGCCGTAGGTGCCGAAGATGTTGAACAGGCCGATCAGCGCCAGCGCCAGCATGCCGACGTTGGCCGGCAGCCCCTTGTCGAGGACGTAGGCGGGCAGGTGCGCGCCGATGAACACCACCTGGAAACCGCAGACGAAGAAGCCCAGCGTCAGCAGCCAGAAGCCGCGGTGCGAGAAGGCCTCGCGCAGCGCCTCCGCGGTGGATTGCGCGACGGCATGGCCGGCCGGCTCCGGCCGCATTTCCTTGTTGCCGAAGGCGAGCGGAATCATCATGGCGCCGGCCACCGCCAGGCCGATCAGCGCGCCGTACCAGCCGAGCGAGCCGATCATGCTTTGCCCGACCGGCACCAGCAGGAACTGGCCGAAGGAGCCTGCTGCGCCGACGATGGCCAGCGCCGAGGCGCGCTTCGCCGGATCGACCGCACGC
>JAEHDO010000078.1 GCA_016880375.1 Betaproteobacteria bacterium
GCACACGCCCGACGCCCCCGATTCGGTGCTGAACAATCTGCGCTACGGCAAGACCATCATCATGGCCGATGCCGACGTCGATGGGAGCCACATCCAGACCTTGCTGCTGACGCTGTTCTACCGGCACTTCCCGAAGCTGATCGCCCGCGGCCACGTCTACGTCGCCATGCCGCCGCTGTATCGCGTCGACGTGCCGGCCTCGGGCAGGAAGCGCCCGGCCAAGCGCCTGTATGCGCTCGACGAGGGCGAGCTGGAGGCGATCCGCGACCGCCTGAGGAAGGAGGGCGTGAATCCCGATGCCGTCGAGGTCGGCCGCTTCAAGGGCCTCGGCGAGATGAACCCCGAGCAGCTGCGCGAGACCACCATGGATCCGGCGACGCGGCGGGTGCTGCCGGTGATCCTGCGCGAAGGCGCGGAGGAAGCGACGCAGAAGATGTTCACCCTGCTGATGGCCAAGGGCGAATCCGCCGGCCGCCGCAGCTGGATGGAAGAGAACGGCAATCTCGTGGAAGCGGATGTATGAGCAACGGCACCCCTGACCTGTTCGACGACGAAAAAGTCAGTCCCGGCGGCACGGCGCATCTGCCGCCGCCTGCGCCGCCGCCGGCGGCGCCCAACGCGCTGCCCGACGACGCCCTGCCGCTCGACCTCTACGCCGAGCGCGCCTACCTGACCTACGCCATGAGCGTGGTCACCGGCCGCGCCCTGCCGCACGTCGAGGACGGCCAGAAGCCGGTGCAGCGGCGCATCCTCTATGCCATGCACGAGATGGGCCTCAAGGCCGGCGCCAAGCCGGTGAAGAGCGCCCGCGTCGTCGGCGACGTCATCGGCAAGTTCCATCCCCACGGCGACCAGAGCGTCTACGACGCCATGGTTCGCGTGGCGCAGGATTTCTCGCTGCGCTACCCGCTCATCGACGGCCAGGGCAACTTCGGCTCGCGCGACGGCGACGCCGCGGCGGCCATGCGCTACACCGAAGCGCGGCTGACGCCGATCGCCGAACTGCTGCTGGGCGAACTCGACCGTGGCACGGTCGACTTCGCGCCCAACTACGACGGCGCCTTCAAGGAGCCGGTGCTGCTGCCGGCGCGCCTGCCGATGGTGCTGCTCAACGGCGCCTCCGGCATCGCCGTCGGCATGGCCACGGAGATCCCGCCGCACAACCTGCGCGAGGTGGCGGCGGCAGCGGTGCACCTCATCCGCAACCCGAAAGCGACGGTGGCCGACCTGCTCGCCCACGTGCAGGGGCCGGACTTCCCCGGCGGCGGCCAGATCATCTCGCAGCCGAAGGACATCGCCGACGCCTATGCGTCGGGGCGCGGCAGCCTGCGCATGCGCGCGCGCTGGCGCATTGAGGACCTGGCGCGCGGCCAGTGGCGCATCGTCGTGCAGGAGCTGCCGCACGGCGTCTCCGCCGCGCAGATCGCCGCCGAAATCGAGTCGCTCACCAACCCGCAGCCGCGGCAGGGGCGCAAGGACGTCACGCAGGAACAGAAGAACCTCAAGCAGCTGCTGCTCTCGGTGCTCGATACGATGCGCGACGAGTCCACCGACAAGGAGCCGGTGCGGCTGATCCTCGAGCCGAAGTCGAAGAACCAGGACGTGCAGGAGATGATGAACATTCTCCTCGCCAATACCAGCCTGGAGACCAACGTTTCGCTCAATTTCACCATGCTCGGCCGCGACGGCCGTCCGCAGCAGAAGAACCTGGTGCAAATCGTCTCGGAGTGGGTGGCCTACCGCTACGCCACCATCGAGCGGCGCTCGCGCCATCGCCTGGCCGAGGTCGAGCGCCGCCTCCACATCCTCGACGGCCGCATGATCGCCTTCCTCAGCATCGACAAGGTGATCAAGGTCATCCGCAATTCGGACGAGCCGAAGCAGGACCTGATGGCGAAGTTCAGCCTGAGCGAGCTCCAGGCCGAGGACATCCTCGACATCCGCCTGCGCCAGCTGGCGCGGCTGGAAGGCATCAGGATCGAGAAGGAGCTGGCGGAGCTCAAGGAAGAGCAGGAAAAACTGAAACTCCTGCTCGCCGAGCGCAAGGAAATGACGAAGCTCCTGCTGAAGGAGATCGAGCAGGATGCGAAACAGTTCGGCGACGCGCGCCGCACCCTCATCGAGGCGGTGGCGCCGGTGGCGCCGGCCGAGATCCTGGTGCCCGACGAGCCGGTGACGGTGATCCTCTCGAAGAACGGCTGGGTGCGCCGGCGCGACGGCCACGGCCTCGACCCCACGGCGATCGC
>JAEHDO010000474.1 GCA_016880375.1 Betaproteobacteria bacterium
AATAGCATTCCTTGCGCTCGATCAAGCCCGGCGGTTTTTTCCCGGACATAAAATAAGCAGGATGATTTCAAGGAAGGGGAGTGAAATGGGACGCGTACAAGGCAAGGTGGCCATCGTCACGGGGGCCGCGCAGGGCATCGGCCGCGCCACCGCGCTGCTGCTGGCGCGCGAGGGCGCCACGGTGGCAGTGACCGACGTAAACGGCAAGGACGCCGAGGCCGTCGCCGAGCAGATCCGCGCCGCCGGCGGCGAGGCTCGCGCCTGGCCTCTCGACGTATCGAAGGAAGCCGAAGTCGCAAGCGTGATAGCCGCAGTCGGCAAGGAATTCGGCCGCCTCGACATCCTGGTGAACAATGCCGGCATCTCCGGCGCCAATGGTACGGCCGAAGAAATCACCGAAGCCGAGTGGGACAAGGTGATGAACACCAATGCCAAGAGCGTGTTCCTGTGCACCAAGCATGCCGTGCCGCTGCTGCGCCGCGCCGGCGGCGGCAGCATCGTCAACCTCTCCTCGGTGTATGGCATCGTCGGCTCGCACAACGTCGCTGCCTACCATGCCTCGAAGGGCGCCATCCGCATCATGAGCAAGACCGATGCGCTGGCCTTCGCCGAGGATCGCATCCGCGTCAATTCCGTGCACCCCGGCTTCATCTGGACGCCGATGCTGGAGGCCGGCTCCCAGGTGCCCGGGGTCGCGCCCGAGGCGGTGCACAGCGCCATGGCCAAGCTGCACCCGCTCGGCACGCTGGGCGAACCGGAGGACGTCGCCCACGGCATCCTCTACCTGGCCTCGGACGAGGCCAAGTTCGTCACTGGCAGCGAACTGGTGATCGACGGCGGCTACACGGCACGCTAGCGCGTGCCGGAAAGGAAACCGGCCAGGGCAGCCGCAAGGGGCTGCAACCTGGCCGGTCAGGTGATTCGCGGTAAATCTCGCAGTAAATCCCTATTGAAGCTGGCTATCCAGGCTGTAGACCGTGCCGCCCCAGCTCGCCTGGACGGCATAGCCCGACTCGGGGATCTGGTAAACGCTGATGGACGGGTTGAACGAACGCAGCAGACCGTCCTTGCCTGCGGTAGCGGTCGCGCTGACATCGCCACCCAGACCGCCGGCCAGCTTGAACTGGCCCATGGCTTCCTTGCTCTTGAAGACGAAGACCTGGTACAGGCGCTGCTTGCCGACGCCCGGTCCGGTGCCGGCGCGCAAGCTCAGCATGAAGGTCGGCTGCTTGGTGGCGTTGTCGATCATCACCCCCTTGCCCTTCTGCCCGACGAAGAGGATGGCGTAGATGGCATTGATGTCGAAGACGGCATAGCCGGCCGCCTGTTCGACCTCCTGGCGCGCTTCCGGATTCAGCTTGTAGAGCTTCTCCAGCGCCGTCTCCATCAGCTTGAGGCGCGCGTTGCGCTCGGCTTCCTTCTCTTCCGGCGTCAAGGCCTCGGCCTTCTGGGCGTCCTTCTGGGCCAGTGCCGGCTGTCCGGCACCGAGGAGCGCCAGCGCCAGGAAAAGTCCGGCGGCCAGCGCCCGGACTGGGTGGGTGTGAGTGTTGATGCGCATCATGGAATCGACCTTTCAATTATTCGCAGATCTTGGAGCGGTTTCACTTGGCCAGGGGGATTTCGCCGGCGATCTCGTACTTGACGATCGCCCGGACCTTGTTCTCGATCTGGATGTAGCGCGCAACCTTAAGGCCCGGAATCACCTTGGCCAGACGAGCGGCGTAGGTGCGCTTGAGCTTGACTTCCGCCGCTTCCACGTCGAGGTAGCGCTCGATGAGCGTCTTCGCCTTGGCATCCGTGAGCTTGCCGTCATTGAATGCCCTGGCGTAATCGCTGATGATCGTGCCCAGCTGGTCGTTGATCTTGTGCAGATCGGCCTGGTAGGCGTCGTAGATCGGCCAGAAGGCTTTCGATTCGGCGTCGGTGAGCGTCATGTTGGACGCCACCACCAGCCGCTTGTCGGCCATCAGCTTCTCGCGCAGGATGCGCATGTTGTCGGCCGCCGCGCCACCGCTCGCGGGACTCTGCGCGACTGCCGGCAGCGACAACAGCGTGGCGATGAAAATCAGCAATGAGGCCAAGTGTTTCATGTCGGCGCTTCCTTTTCTGTTATTAAAAATAAATTATCTCATGGACGCAGAGAACCGCAAGGCGGTCCGGCAGCCGGACTCCCAGGCGTTTCCCGCCCTGTTTGCCGGATAATGTCGGGAACGAGTAGGGACGGCAGACCTATTCGTCATTCCTGCCGGTTGGTGGCAAGTGGTCAGCGCCGATGCCGCGGTGGGCCGGACGGTGCGCGTCCTTCGATGTGGCGGAAGCAGATGCGTCCCTTGCTCAGATCGTAGGGGGAAATTTCCAGGGACACCTTGTCGCCGGCGATGATGCGGATATGGTGCTTGCGCATTTTTCCGGCAGTGTAGGCCACGAGGTTGTGGCCGTTGTCGAGCGTGACGCGAAAACGGGAGTCCGGCAGCACCTCCATCACCACGCCGTTCATTTCGATGAGTTCTTCCTTGGCCATGGCCGTGCCTCCAGGGTAGGTCCGAAAAAAAAGCCCGGCGCATGCCGGGCTCTTCCGGTAGGGAAAGCGGCAGGGCGCAGAGCCGTGCCGCATTCACTCTCCGCTCAGTCCGCCGCGCGGATGTTCGACGCCTGCTGACCCTTCGGTCCGGCGGTGATGTCGAAGCTGACCTTCTGGCCTTCCTTGAGGGTCTTGAAACCCTGGCCCTGAAT
>JAEHDO010000475.1 GCA_016880375.1 Betaproteobacteria bacterium
TCCATGCAGGTGGGCGAGGGCGCGAAGCCGCAGCCCGGGCGCGGCGAGATCCTCATCGAGGTGCACTTCGCCGGCATCAACCGGCCCGACGTGCTGCAGCGCTCGGGCCGCTACCCGCCGCCGCCGGGCGCCTCGCCGATCCTCGGCCTGGAAGTGGCCGGCACGGTGGCGGCGCTGGGCGAGGGCGTCACGGAATGGAAAGTCAGTCAGCGCGTGACGGCGCTGGTGCCGGGCGGCGGCTATGCCGAGTACTGCGTGGCGCCGGCCGCGCATGCCCTGCCGATTCCCGACGGCCTCGACCTGGCGCAGGCAGCGGCGCTGCCGGAAACCTGGTTCACCGTCTGGGCCAATCTGGTCGACCTGGGACGACTGAAGCAGGGCGAGCGGCTGCTGGTGCATGGCGGTTCCAGCGGCATCGGCCTCACCGCCATCCAGCTCGCGCGCCATCTCGGCGTCGAATGTTTCGTCACCGTCGGCAGCGAGGAGAAGGCGCGCTTCTGCCGCGACTTCGGCGCCGACCATGCCATCGACTACCGCAAGGAGGATTTTGTCGCGCGGGTGAAGGAGCTCACCAACGGTGAGGGCGTCGACGTCGTGCTCGACATGGTGGGGGCGCCCTACCTGCAGAAGAACCTGGGCGTGCTGCGGCGCGACGGACGCCTGGTGCTGATCGCCTTCCTCGAGGGAGCCAAGGGCGAGTTCGACCTGATGCCGGTGATGCTCAAGCGCCTCACCGTCACCGGCTCCACCATGCGGCCGCGCACGCTGGCGGAGAAGGCGGCCATCCGCGATGCGCTGCTGAAGGCCATCTGGCCGGAGATCGCCGCCGGCCGCCTGCGCCCGCACCTCCATGCCGCCTTCCCGCTGGCGCAGGCGGGCGAAGCGCACCGCCTGATGGAAAGCAGCGCCCACATCGGCAAGATCGTGCTGCAGGTGAAATCGTGAGCGAACTGCAGATCGATATCGTCTCGGACGTGGTCTGCCCCTGGTGCTTCATCGGCAAGCGGCGGCTGGAGGCGGCCCTGCGCGAGTTGAAGAACGAGCGGCCGGACGTGACGCCGCGCATCCGCTGGCTGCCGTTCTTCCTCAATCCGGACACGCCGGAGGCGGGCGAGCCCTACCGGCCCTTCCTCGAAAAGAAATTCGGCGGGCCGGAGAAGCTGGCGCAGATCTGGGCGCAGATCGCCGAGGCGGGGCGCACGGCGGGCATCGACTTCGCCTTCGAGCGCATCGCGTCGCGCGCCAACACCCTGAAGGCGCACCGGCTGATCCACCGCGCGCAGGCGCGGGGCGGCGCCGACGCCCTGGTCGAGCAACTCTTCGCCGCCCAGTTCCTGCACGGCGAGAACGTCGGCGATGCGGCGGTGCTGGCGCGCCTCGCCGGCGAATGCGGCGAGGATGAGGCGGAGACCCTGGCCTACCTGCGCAGCGACGAGGATGCCGCCGCGGTGCGCGCCGGCTTCGAGCGCGCCCAGCAGATGGGGATCAGCGGCGTTCCCTTCTTCATCCTCGCCGGCCGCTACGGCGTCGGCGGTGCCCAGCCGCCCGAGCTGATGCTCGGCGCCCTGCGCCAGGCGCTGGAACCGGCCTGATGCTTTCGAGGTCCATTATCTGCAAAAAAAGCTTGATTTATTGCCAAGTTGCATGTTCAATGCCGTTTCGCTCGAGCTCAAGCTACAGAATGATGCGGTACGCTACTGCCATTTCGGTTCTGGGTATTCGAACGAACCGTCGGGCAGTCGCCCTTCAATTTTTTTAGGATAGGAAATATGGCAACAGGTACAGTCAAGTGGTTCAACGATGCCAAGGGCTTCGGCTTCATCACCCCGGACAATGGCGGCGAGGATCTCTTCGCGCATTTCTCCGCGATCCAGTCGAGCGGCTTCAAGTCCCTCAAGGAAGGCCAGAAGGTCTCCTATGACGAGGCCACCGGCCCGAAGGGCAAGCAGGCGGCAAACATCAAGCCCCTGTAAGTCGCAAGGCAGAATTGAAAAACCCCGGCATGCCGGGGTTTTTTTTCGCCCGTGAATCCGTGATCAGCCGAAGACGATGACGCCGCGTGCGTTCCTGCCGGCGGCCAGGTCGGCGAAGGCCTGCGGCGCCTCGTCGATGGTGTAGGTGCGGGTGATCAGTTCGTCGAGCTTCAGCCGCTTGTTGCGGTAGAGCGCCAGCAGGCGCGGGAAGTCCTCGCGCGGGCGCGCCGAGCCGAAATAGCTCCCGGTGAGCGTCTTCTCCTCGAAGGTCAGGCTGGCGGTGCGCACCGTGGTGGTGTCCTTCTGGCCGGCGACGCCGACCACCACCGCCGTGCCGCCCTTGCGCAGCGCGCCGTAGGCCTGGGCGGCGATCTCGCCGTAGCCGACGCACTCGAAGGCATAGTCGGCGCCGCCGCCGGTGAGCTTGCGCAGCGCCTTGACGACGTTCTCCTCGGTCTTCGCATTCAACGTGTGCGTGGCGCCGAACTGCCGCGCCATCTCCAGCTTGGCGTCCGACATGTCCACCGCCACGATCATTGCCGCGCCGGCGATGGCGCAGCCCTGGATGGCGTTGAGGCCGACGCCGCCGGCGCCGAACACCACCGTCACCGAGCCGGCCTCCACGCGCGCCGTGTTCACCACCGCGCCGACGCCGGTCATCACGCCGCAGCTCACCAGCGCGGCGCGGTCGAGCGGGATGTCCTTGTCGATCTTCACCACGTTGTCGGTGTGCAGCGTGGCGACTTCTGCCATGACGCCGCAGCCGGAGAAGATGTTGAGCGGCTTGCCCTGCAGGTCCCTGGTGCGCACCGTGCCGTCGGGCAGGGTATAGGCGGCCTTGGCGGCCTGGTCGCACAGCTGCGGCCGGCCGGTCTGGCAATAGCGGCACTTGCCGCACATGCTGACGAAGGAGCTGACGACGGCGTCGCCGATGGCGATCTCCGTGACGCCTTCGCCGACTTCGATCACGATGCCGGCGCCCTCGTGGCCGAGCACCACCGGCGGCGGGAAGGGGATGGTGCCGGTGGTGACGGAGTAGTCGCTGTGGCAGACGCCGCAGGCGGCGAGCCGGA
>JAEHDO010000079.1 GCA_016880375.1 Betaproteobacteria bacterium
GACGCGGTCGGCGACGATGAAGGAGGAGTAGAAGCCGACGCCGAACTGGCCGATGAGATGGGCATCCTTCTGCTGGTCGCCGGTGAGCTGCGAGAAGAACTCGCGCGTGCCGGACTTGGCGATGGTGCCGAGGTTGCTCACCACCTCCTCGCGGCTCATGCCGACGCCGTTGTCGGCAATCGTCAGGGTGCGCGCCGTCCTGTCGAAGCTGACTTTGATCCTCAGGTCGGGGTCGGACTCGAACAGGCTGCCGTTGTGCAGGGCTTCGAAGCGCAGCTTGTCGCAGGCATCCGAGGCATTGGAGATCAGCTCGCGCAGGAAGATCTCGCGGTTGCTGTAGAGCGAATGGATCATCAGCTGCAGCAGCTGCTTCACTTCGGCCTGAAAGCCGAGGGTTTCCTTGGTGGTATCGGTCGTCACGTGTGGGCCTCCTGAAGATCGAAATATATTTTGGGCGCGCGCAGCCGTTTTCAAGTCATGAGCGCCCGGTCCCGGCCCATGCAGAAACAGCATTCATCGCGGCGATAATAATTTGTCATTACATTACAACAAGTTGAGCCCGAGCATCGCAACCGTCCCGGGCTTTGTCGGCCAGCGCGCGACGGCTCCCGCCGTCCGGCCTTCCGCGTCCTCCCGAACACCCGCGAGCATGCCCTCGATGCCGCGTATTTCACCCTGCCGCCGAGGGCGTAGAATCCAATCGTTTCGCACTCCCGGAGACCGAATCGGAACGACATGGACGCCGCAGTCCCCGAGGCGAACACACCGGATCACAGCCAGGCGCCGACCGGCTCGCATGCGCAGGGCGACTGGCCGCTTGCGCGCATCCGGCTCATTCTGACCGCCACCTACCTGTTGCTCCTGGCGGTCCTGGCCGCCGCCATCGTCAAGCTCAACAACGACGAGCACAACCAGGCCATCGAGCAAAGCCGGCGGCAGACCATGGCCACCTCGCGGGTGCTGATGGAGCACATGGTCCGCACCTTCGGCGAGGTGGACCAGGTGCTGCTCGAACTGGTCGAGGAAATCGTCGATGCGGGAGCGCTGGAACGCGTCGATCCGGCCCGGACCCATGCCCTGCTGGTGCGCCGCAAGGCCAGGCTGCCCCAGGCCGTGGCCGTCGGCACCGTTTTCCCGGACGGCGCCTTCCACGCGGTCAGCCTTGCCCACCCGCCGCCGCCCACCCGCTTCGAGAAATCCGAGCCCTTCATCCAGTTCGTGCAGGACGCCTCCAGCCGGCTGGCCTTCGGCAAGACGCAGCTCGGCCCGGCCTCCGGACAGTGGATATTCCCCGTCGCGCGGCGCATCACGCTGGACAACGGGCGCTTCGGCGGCATCGTCGGGGCCACGCTCTCCACCCGCTACTTCGAGCAGTTCTACCAGGAGCTGGGGCTGGCCGAGGCCCAGTCGATTGCCGTCGTCCATGCCGACGGCCGCGTCCTGTTCCGCTACCCCTTCGAGGAAAAGATCGTCCTCGGCAGCCTGGCCGACAGTCCGGCGCTGGCGCCGGAAAACGCCGGGCTGAATGCGGGTTTCTATATCCGCCCGTCGCCCTTCGACGGCAAGGTCCGCATCGTCGGCTACCAGTGGCTGCCCGACCGCTCCTTCGCCGTGCTGTCGACCGTCAGGATGGAGGCGGTGCTGGCGAAGGCCGCCGAATCCGCCCGGCACAACTGGATCGCCGGCGCGCTGATCGCCCTGCTGTTCGGCGTCATCAACCTGCTGATCTACCGCTCCCTCCGATTGCGCGAGGAGTCCGACCTGCGGCTCGCGCGCACGCAATACACCGTCGACCATGCCCAGGACATGGTGTTCTGGCTTGGCGCCGACGGCGGCATCCGCTATGCCAATGCCGCCGCCTGCCAGCGCCACGGCTACACCCAGGCGGAAATGCTGGCGCTGCAGATCGCCGACCTCGACCGCAGCTGCGCGCCGCAGCGATTCGCCAAGATGTGGCAGGCGCTGAAAAAGACCGGAACGCTCACCTACGAGCGCGTGCACCACGCCAAGTCCGGCGACAGGCTCCCGGTCGAGGTCGTGGGCAACTATTTCGTTTTCCACGGCGAGGAGATGAATTGCCTGTTCGTGCGCGACATCAGCGAACGCAAGGCCGCCGAGGACGAACTGCGCAGGCTGAACGAGTCCCTCGAGGCGCGCGTCACGGAACGCACGGCCGCGCTCGAGGCCGCCATGCGGGAAATGGAAGGATTTTCCTATTCCATATCCCACGACCTGCGCGCGCCGCTGCGCGCCATCAACGGGTTTGCCCGGCTTCTTCTGGAAAACGAGAAGGGGAAAATGGGCCAGGAAAGCGCCGGCATGCTCGACCGCGTGATGCGCAACAGCAACCGCATGGGCGAGCTGATCGACGACATCCTGGACTATTCGCGCGCCGGGCGCGTCGAACTGGCGATGCAATCCGTCGACCTGGGCGGGATTGCGCGTGAAGCGCTCGCCAGCCTGCGCGACACCTATCCCGCCGCCGACATACGGCTGTCCGACCTGCCCAAAGTGCGCGGCGATGCCGCGGCGCTGCGACAGGTCATGCACAACCTGCTCGACAATTCCCTGAAATACTCCAGCCGGGTGGCCAATCCCTGCATTGAGGTCGGGGCGGCCTTGAAGGACGGGACCGTCACCATCACGATCAGGGACAACGGCGCCGGCTTCGACATGCAGTACGCCGGCAAGCTGTTCGGCATGTTCCAGCGCATGCACAACGACCGGGATTTCCCGGGAACCGGGGTCGGCCTGGCCATCTGCAAGCGCATCGTGGAAAGGCACGGCGGGAAGATCTGGGCGGAGTCGTCCCCGGGCAAGGGCAGCCGCTTCTCCTTCACCCTGCCGGCCCTGCAATGATCAGACGTAGCGGATCTCGACGATGTCGAGCTCGCGCGGACCGGCCGGGCTGTGGAAGCGCACCGTGTCGCCCTCGCGCGCCTTGAGCAGCGCCCGCGCCAGCGGCGATATCCAGCTGATCCGGCCCTGGCCGGCATCCGCCTCGTCGATGCCGACGATCTGGTAGGTGCTCTCGCAGCCCTCCGCATCGCAGACGGTGACGCTGGCGCCGAAGAAGACCTGCTCGACGTTCTCCTGGCTGGCCGGATCGACCACCTGCGAGCTTTCCAGCCGCTTCATGAGGAAGCGGATGCGCCGGTCGATCTCGCGCAGGCGCTTCTTGCCGTAGAGGTAGTCGCCGTTCTCGGAGCGGTCGCCGTTCTTCGCCGCCCAGGAGACGACCTGCACCAGCGCCGGCCGCTCGCTCTTCACCAGCTGCCCCAGCTCGGCCTTGAGCAGGGCATAGCCGCGGCGCGTCATGTAGTTCTTCGTGCCGTGCGGCAGCGCCGGGGCGGAAGGGTGCTCCTCTTCCTCCTCGGGTCCGTCCTCCTTGACGAATGCCTTGCTCATCGGCGGGAATGGCAATTCAGATAAGATGATTATAGCGTTCGAACAACAACCGCGAGCCGCATGCCCTCCACAGACAGACAGCAGGCCTTCCTCGCCGGCGTCCGCGCCTGCATCCCGCTCGCGCCGGGCGTGCTCCTCTTCGGCATGGTCTGCGGCGCGGCGGCGGCCGGCGCCGGCCTGACGGCGGGCCAGTCCTTCGCCCTCTCCTGGATGGTTTTCGCCGGCTCCTCGCAGATCGTCGCCACGCAGCTCTTCGCCGCCGGGGCGCCGGGCTGGGTGATCGTCCTCACCGGCTGGATCGTCAACCTGCGCTTCATGATGTACAGCGCCACGCTGGCGCAGCAGTTCCGCGGCGAATCGCGCCGGTCGCGCTGGCTGGCCGGCTACCTGCTCACCGACCAGGCCTTCGCCGTCACCCTGGCGCGGGTGCTCGACGGCCGCCGCGACATTCCCTGGTTCTACCTCGGCATCGCCGCCGCCCTGTGGCTGTACTGGCAGATCGCCAGCCTGGCGGGGATCTTCCTCGGCGCCCGGGTGCCGGCCGCCCTCTCGATCGACTTCGTCGTCGCCCTCACCTTCATCGGCGTGCTGGCGCCGCTGCTGCGCAACCGCGCCATGGCCGCCGCCGCCGTGTCGGGGGGACTGACTTCCGTCTTCCTCGTCCTGCCGCTGAAGCTCAACCTGATGGCCGCCGCCCTGATCGGCGCCGCCATCGGCATCACCCTGGAAAAACTATGGCCGACATCGCGATCTGGGGCGTGATCGCCGCGCTCGGGCTGGCGACCTTCGCCACCCGGCTGTCCTTCCTCGCCCTGCTGGGCGAGGGCGAACTGCCGGCCTGGCTGCGCCACATCCTGCATTACGTGCCGCCGGCCATCCTCGCCGCCATCATCGCGCCGCAGCTGCTGGCCGGCGCGCCGGGGCTCGCCGCCGCGCTCGACGGGCCGCGCACCGCGGCGGCGCTGGCCGGCTTCGCCGTCGCCTGGCTGACGCGCAGCACCTTCGCCACCATCGCGGCGGGCATGGCCGTGCTGTGGGGACTGACTTTGGTTCAGTGGTAGGGGCCAGCCATGCGGAGGCTGCACAGCAGCCGAACCACCGTTACCCCCTTCCCCGGGAAGGGGGTCAGGGGGAAGGCTAGTGGTAGACGGCGGGCTGGTTGATGAGCGAACCGTATTCCTCCAGCAGGTCGCCGAAGGCCTCGATGTCCGGGTCGCCGGAGACCAGCGCCTTCAGTTCGGCGCGGAAGCGTTCCGCCGCCCCGTCCCGCATCAGCACGCCCTTGTTCACGCGCTTGTCGATCACCTCGACGGCGTGTTCCGCCGGGTAATCGACCACATGCATCACCGGATTGTCGAAGACGATCATCATGTTGGCTGCCTCCATGACTGTCATTTGGGTGTTAAGGCGCCAATTTCAACCCTGCCGCCGCTGTTGTTTTTCCCCTTGCCGCCGCATACCATAGACGCATGCAAGAGCCCGAAGACATCGCCGCCCTGCGCCTGAGGCTGCACGAACTCCAGGTCGAGCACCGCGATCTCGACGAAATCATCGAGCGCCTGTTGCAGAGCCCGCCGCACGACGACCTCCTGCTGCGGCGGCTGAAGAAGCGCAAGCTGCTGCTGAAGGACCGCATCGCCCTCCTCGAACGCATGATCGAACCCGACGAATCCGCATGAGCGCCGTCCGCCGGGCCGCTCCCCGCAGGAAGTAGCCCTGGGGTGCCTCGAGGACGGCGCAGCCAACAGCATAGGTCCCGGCGCCTGGACATTGGCATAGCCGGTGCTAGACTGAATAACACCACGACCGAGGGGGGAATTGCCATGGACAGGAAACCATCGTTCGCCCACTGGCTGCTGTCGGTCGCCCTGCTGCTCGCCTGCGCACCGGCGGCGGCGAAAGAGGATAGCGGCACCGTCGTGTCGCTGCGCGGCGGCACCCTGGAGCGGCTGGAAAAAGACGCCTGGCGCGGGATCGGCCAGGGGAAAAAGGTCGCCATCGGCGAGCGCCTGCGCACCGGCAAGGCCGCCGTGGCGGTGATCGAATTCCCCGCCGTCGGCCGCTTCGTCATGGGGCCCGGCTCGGAGATCGAGATGGGCCGCGAGCCGAAGGACTTCACCACGAAAATGAACCGCGGCGCGCTGTGGATGCAGACCGCGCTGCCGGCCGGCAGCCGCGCCGCCATCAGCACCCCGATCGCCATCGCCGGCGTGCGCGGCACGGCCTTCTCGATGGTCTTCGGCGAGGGCGAGAAGGCCGTCTGCGCCTGCACCTGCACGGGCAACATCGAAGTCACCAGCCCCGACGGCAAGAAGCTGAACGTGCCCAAAGGCGAGTATGTCGCCGTCGACGCCGGCAAATCCGTGCCGGCCAAGGCACAGGCCTCCGCCCCGGTGCTGGAGCAGAGCGGCACCGTCTTCGACTTCTGCCAGGCCTGCCATGTCGTCGGCGGCAAGGGCAAGCTGAAACCCGATTGGAAGTGAAGCTGCCGCTGGCGGCGGCGCTGCTGGCGGCGGCTGCCGCCAGCCTCGACCCCGGCGGCCAGCTGGAGAACTTCGAGCGGCGCACCCTCGACGCCCGCGCCCGCCACCATGCCGCGCCGACGCCCTTCACCGAACGCATCGTCATCCTCGACATCACCGAGGACAGCATCGAGCGCCTGCGCCCGCTCTACGGCCGCTGGCCCTGGCCGCGCTCCCTCCACGGCGAAGTGGCCGAGTACCTGGCGGCCGACGGCGCCGCGGCGATCGGCTTCGATCTGCTCTTCGCCGAGCCGGTCATGCGGCGCGAGGTGGACGCCGCCGACTGGGAGGCCCTTGCCGCCCTGGCGGGCAGCGCCGACCTGGCCGAGGTGCGCGGAGAACTGACGCGGCGCATCGACGCCCTGCAACCGGGCCTGGGCGATCGCGAGTTCGTCGCCTCGGTGGCGAAGGCCGGCAAGGTCTTCCAGGCCGCCGTCTTCGCCCCCGGCGAAGACGCCGCGGAACAGGCGGCCGCGGCAATCCCCCCCACCGTGCCCGTCGCCGCCGCCTCCGATGCCGCCGTGCGCAGCCAGGCCCTCCTGCCCTTCGCCGAACTGGCGCGGGCCTCGCGCGGCATCGGCCACATCAATGCCCTGCCGGATGCCGACGGCACCTACCGCCGCTTCGCGCCCCTGCTCTGGTGGAACACGCGGCAGGCCGCCTTCCCGGCCCTCGGCCTGGCCATCGCCGCCGACGCCAAGGGCGTACCGCCGGCGGCGATCCGGCGCCAGGCGGACGGCCTTGCCGTGGGGGATGTTGTGTTGCCGCTGGCCGCCGACGACAGCGCCTGGATCCGCTATCAGGGCGGCCGGCTGGAACGCCAGGCCGACGGCAGCGAGGCCTTCCAGTCCTTCTACCGCCACCTCCCCTACGAGCAGGTGCTCGCCTCGAAGGACCTGCTCGCCGCGGGCCAGGCGGCGCCGCTCGCGCGCGGCACCTTCCGCGACAAGATCGTCCTCGTCTCGGCCCAGGCGGCGGGGCTCTCCGACCTGCGCGCCACGCCCTTCTCGCCGGTCACGCCCGGCATCGAGCTCCACGCCAACATCATCGACAGCCTGCTCGCCGGCCGCTTCCTGCGCGCGCCGGATCCCATGGCGGCTTTCCTGCTGACACTCGCCGGCTGCCTCGCCGTCGCCTTCCTGGCGCTGAAGCTGCGCCTCAGGCTGGGCGTGCCGCTCGCCCTGGCGACGAGCGGCGGCTTCGCCGGCGGCGTCTGGGCCCTCTACGGCCAGGGCTGGGCGCTGCCGCTGATGAAGCCGCTCGCCGCCATGGCGTTCACCTTCGGCGGCGTACTGCTGGCGCGCGCCGCCACCGCCGAGCGCGAGCGGCGCTGGCTGCGCACCGCCTTCGGCCACTATCTCGCGCCGAGCGTGCTGGAGGAGGTGCTGCGCCAGCCGGACAAGCTGTGCCTGGGCGGCGAGCGGCGCCGCATGACGGTGCTGTTCTCCGACGTCGCCGGCTTCACCACCTTCTCGGAGAAGCTGCCGCCGGAGGAAGTGAGCGCGCTGCTCAACGGCTATCTCGACCAGATGACGGCCTGCGTGGCGCAGAGCGGCGGCACGCTCGACAAGTTCGTCGGCGACGCCGTCATGGCGGAATGGAACGCGCCGCTGCTGCAGCCGGACCACGCCGCCCGCGCCTGCGAGACGGCGCTGCTGATGCTGGAAGAAGTCAGTCGCCAGAACACGGCGTGGCAGGCCGCCGGCGGCGACCTCGACATCCGCATCGGCATCAACACCGGCGAGATGGTGGTCGGCAACATGGGCTCGCACCAGGTCTTCGACTACACCGTGATCGGCAACGAGGTGAACACCGCCTCGCGCCTGGAACCGCTCAACAAGGCCTTCGGCACCCGCATCATCGTCGCCGGCGCGACACGTAGCGAGGCCGAGGAACGGCGGCCCGGCCATTTCGCCTTCCGCCCGCTCGGCCGCGTCAGCCCCAAGGGCCGCGCCGAGCCGCTCGCCATTTTCGAACTGGTCGGCTGGCAATCAAAGCTGGACGAGCCAACGCACGCGCGCCTGGACGCCTTCGGGGAGGCGATGGAACATTATCTCGCGCGCCGCTTCGCGGAAGCGCTGCCCCTGTTCCGGCGCATCCTGGAACGGCAGCCGCAGGACGGCCCCGCCGCCGTCTTCGCCGCGCTCTGCGAAGAACACCTCGCCCACCCGCCGCCGGCCGACTGGAACGGAGTGTTCGTGCAGACGGAGAAGTAGCGCCGCCGCGGTTGTCTTTCCCCGCATCGCCGCATACCATAGCCGGGCTTTCACGCCCGGACACGTCCATGAGCAAAACCAGCGCCTACAGCTTCGACACCCTGAGCCTGCACGCCGGCCAGCAGCCCGACCCGCAGTACGGCGCCCGCGCCGCGCCGATCTACCTCACCACCAGCTTCGTCTTCAAGGACGCCGACCAGGCCGCCGCCCTCTTCAACATGGAGCGCGCCGGCCATGTCTATTCGCGCATCTCGAATCCGACCAACGCCGTGCTGGAGGAGCGCATCGCCGCCCTCGAAGGCGGCGTCGGCGCCATTGCCACCGCCTCCGGCCAGGCGGCGCTGCACCTGGC
>JAEHDO010000476.1 GCA_016880375.1 Betaproteobacteria bacterium
CGCCGCCAACAAGGCCGGCAAGTACATCGGCATCTGCGGCCAGGGTCCCTCGGACCACCCCGATCTCGCGGAATGGCTGATGGATCAGGGCATCTCGTCGATTTCATTGAATCCTGACACTGTGGTCGATACCTGGATTCGGCTGGCGAGCCACAAGAAGGGCTGATTGCCGCGGTCGACCGCTGAAATTAGGCAAAAAGGCCGGGAGCGATCCCGGCCTTTTTGTCGTCCAGTCGGAAGGTGAGCGTCTACTGCCGATTGAAATCTTCCGGCTCGCTATCCGGTACCGCTGTCAGCGCGCTCCGGAACTTGTCTGCCGAGGCACGTTCCGCGCGTTCCTTGAGATAGCTTTCGGTCGTCAATGCCGAAACCTTTTCGGCGACGGCTGAGGCGATGAACTGGTTCATCGAAACGTGGTCTTCGGCGGCGATCGTTTTTGCCATCTGGTGCAGGGAATCGGGGAGGCGGATGCTGATGGTGCTCATGTCGGGTTTATATGGACGCCTCCTGTTTGCCAAGATCGTTTTGGGTGTGTTGGGACAGATAGGCTGCAGTTTTATATCCGGCCTGTTGATGCAGGTGGAACCCTGCTGGCCCTGATGGAATCCGCTGACCCGCGCCTCATTTCTCCAAAGGACTCGAAGCCCAGAGCAACATACAGGCTTGGCGGGTCACGGTCTGACCTGTTTGCCATCACACTTTTATCGACCTTGCGCAACCTTTACGGCGGCCACTCCTTTCTTAAAGTGGTTGATACACGCGTTGTGTGCCCCCCTATGCGGGCTGACTCACAAACTCCTTTTGGTACGTCCGTTCATGGGTGAGCATCGCCCAGATCGTTCGCGCCATCTTGTTGGCCAGTGCAACAACCGCAATGTTCAGCGGTCGCCGCTGGCGTAATTCGGTGACCCACGGGCCGGGGTCTTTGGCATGGGTCAGTACCGACCGGGCGCCGTGGATCAGCAGGGTGCGCAGGTAGGTGTCGCCCCGCTTGCTGATGCCGAGCAGTTTGATGCGCCCACCGGTGCCAACCTGTCGCGGCACCAGGCCGGCGAAGGCGGCGAACTCCCGTCCCGATTTGAATGCCTTGGCATCGCCCATGATGGCGACCGCCGCGGTAGCCGTCAGCGGCCCGACACCGGGAATCTCGGCAATTCGCTTGCAGGATTCGTCTTGCTTGAGCCACAGCTTGATGCGCTGCTCGATGGTGGCGATCTCTTCATCCATCTTGCCGATGCGCACCCATTGGTCACGCAGGGTGTCGATGACCATTGCCGGCAGCCGGTCAGCCAATCTGGCCAACGCATCGGTGATGCCCTTCCTGACGCCTGCTTTCCCTTGCGGCATGACCTCACCGTATTCGGTCAGAAGTCCCCGCAGGCCGTTGATCTGGGCCGTGCGGAATTTGACCAGTTGGCTCCTCATGCGGTGCAGTGCCAGGATCGCCTGCTGCTCCTCGGTCTTGATCGCCACCGCCTTGACGTGCGGTTGCTGGACCGCCGTCCAGATCGCCCGGGCATCGTGCCGGTCATTCTTGTTGCCGCTGACGAAGCCTTTGACTGCCTTGCCCGGCAATAGCTTGACCTGATGCCCCATCGCCGTGAGTTTCCTCGCCCAGTGCTGCGCGCCGCCACAAGCCTCCATGCCGATGAGGCATGCTTGCCGGTTGGCAAAGTGTTCGAGGAACTGCTCGCGCTTGAGCTGCAAACTCACGATTTCTCCGGTCTCCATGTCGATCGAGTGCAACTGAAACACCCGCTTGGCGATATCGATGCCAACTACGCTTTTGCTACCATTCATCTCGGACCCTCCGGTTTGCCTGTGAAGATTTCCGTATCTTCCACCTTGGGCACTTCGATGCCGTCGGCCCGTGAGGGTCCACCCCTTACCTAATCACCACCGCTGAGTTATCCACGGCGCCGGGCGCCGCAGGTCCCTCCACACCGAAGGTGACCGGCGCCCTGGGTAACTCGTGTTCAGCGCTCACAGGATGGGAGGCGTCCATTCCATTTCTCCTGATTTGGGGTGAACCGACAGTATGCAAGTGGGGGTGTCTCAGGACGTGAGGCACCCCCATGCTGCGATCAGTCAGGCATTGAATCGGGCAAATGCTTCCGCGTTTGCCTTGGTGATATAGCGCACCGGTCCGGCCGAGCCCGGTACAAATCGGCCTCCCGTAGTCGCGAGATAGTCGGCGCAAGCGACCGCACGAATCGCCGAGTACAGGGCGTTGCCGAGAAGCGGGGGCTGGCCGCAATCAGCGGCAAGGAATGCGTTCACGGCCCGCCGAATATGAGACGGGGGCAGCCCTTCCGTGTGGGCCGGGCGCTGCTGCATCACCTGACGCAACTGTTCCACCGTAGTTCGCCGAGGCCATCCGAAGTGCGCGTAGTCCCGGTCCACCTGCGCGATGGCCTGGAAGATGTTGGCGAAACAGACAGGCTTGCACAGAACAAGCTGCTCGATTACGAAGCCAAGGCGACGGGCCGGGGGTAAGGTGGCCAGATGCTCGCCCCATGCTTTGCCGGAAGCCGGCGGCTCGGGAATCAGTTCCGGGGTTCCGTCCGCTGGCGATGTAAGTGGTTGCTGCCCGGTTGGGGGCTTCTGACCAGCGGGGCCGAGTTGCCTATGGGTTGCAGCAGGCGCGCGAAATGGCGCCACAAGGAGGCAGGCGCTTGCTGCCAGAGCTTTTGTGAATTCACGTCTTCTCATGATGCTGCTCCAAATGTTTGTTGAGTGGATTCCGCCCGATCGGCACGCAGGCAGACTTCCGCAACCAGCGAGATACGTTCGGCGCCACTCAGGCCCTCGCCGTCGGGATCAAGAATGTCTTCGTAACCGGTACTGCGATAGGCGCCCTTGGCGGTGTGCTCTTCGTTACGACCGCCGATGCCGAACTCGATGTCGCCGATCCGCCACTTGCGCCCGGTCTGGCGGTCGAAATCCTCAGTCTCGCGCAGGACGCTGGCAACGATCTCTCCGCGCAGTTCATGGACGACCCGATTGACCTGACTGACCGGCAGGTTGTAATTCACATTGGGCTGGCTCAGGGTAAGACCCTCCCGGCTGGCAAGGCGGGCACGTTCGCGCAGGTTGTAGTTCTGGCTGCTCGGGATGCGTGCCGACGCCGTGATGCTGACCTGCTCATAGCCGACAACGGCGTTGGCATCGCGGTACAGGGTCGAGAAGATCCACTCCGAGTTCGGGATGAAATGGGTCAGCGCATCGCGAACCAGGCGCTGTAAAGCGACCTGATTGGTCTGGTTGGCGCTGACCAGCAGGGTCACGTTGATGGTGACGCTAACGGTTTCCTGACTCAGTGTGCGTTGTGCGATAACGCGGTAGCGCAGGCTGTCGTCTAGGCTGGTGAGGTAGATTTGCTCGGACATGGTGCTCTCCTGTGGGTTGGTGACGTACACAGGGTGAACTGGGCAGTGTCTCAGGAGGTGAGGCAGGGGAAGAAAAGAGCCACCCACAATTAGGACTGAGCCAATAGGTGCGCCTCTCTCCGGTCAACACAAATCGGACTGATGGAGGCTGATATCAAGGCTCCCGTTGAGGCGTTTCCAAGGTGGCAATTCGAATTGGTTTTGACTTTTTTGCAATTTGCTTGATGGGTGTATCC
>JAEHDO010000477.1 GCA_016880375.1 Betaproteobacteria bacterium
ATCCCCTCGCCCGCCAGCCGGTGCGCAAGCGGCACCAGCCTGTGCGCAGCGGCCTCTGTGTCGTAAGTGTCGATCAGCATCGTCGCCGCGGCCGGGTGCGAACGGGCGAAATCCTCGAAGGCCTGCATCTCGCTGTCGTGCGCCTGGATGTAGGAATGCGCCATGGTGCCGTAGAGCGGTATGTCCCACTGCATGCCGGCCTGCATGTTGGACGTGCCGTCGAAGCCGGCCAGATAGCTGGCGCGCGCTGAGAGAAGGCCGGCCTCGGCGCCGTGGGCGCGGCGCAGGCCGAAATCGACCAGCAGTTTCCCTGGTGCGGCCAGCCGTACGCGCGCCGCCTTGGAGGCGATCATGGTCTGGAACTGCAGCAGATTGATGATGCGCGTCTCGACCAGTTGCGCTTGCCGCAGCGGCGCGACGACGCGCAGGATCGGCTCATCCGGAAAGAATGGCGTGCCCTCGGGCAGGGCGGCGGCCTCGCCGGTGAAGCGCAGATCGGCCAGAGAATCGACGAAGTCCCGTCTGAAGCGGCCGCAGCCGGCCAGCCAGTCGAGTTCCTCTGCGGTGAAGCGCAGGTTCTCCAGATAGTCGAGCACCTGATCTAGGCCGGCCGCGACGAGGAAATTCCGATTTTCCGGCATCTTGCGCACGAAGAACTCGAATGCCGCCGTGTCGTTCATGCCGTGGTCGTGATAGACCTGCAGCATGGTGAGCTGGTAAAAATCCGTGAGCAGCGCTGAATTCATGTCAGGCGGCAATCTGCCCGAACTCGATGGCTGCCGCACCCAGACGGCGCATTTCGGCAATGGCGCGCTCGCCATCCCCTGCCTGCGCATCGACGGCACGCACGGCGTCGGCGAGCAGAAAGGTCGCATAGCCGATCCGCAGCGCATCGCGCACGGTGTTCAGCACGCAGTAATCGGTGGCGAGGCCGCCGACGAAGACGCGCCCTATCCCCGCGCGCTTCAGCCACGCGTCAAGGTCGGTGCCTTCGAAGCCGGAGTAGGCATCCCTGTCGCGGGTCGTCGCCTTGGAGACGATGCGCGACTCGCAGGGCAGGTCGAGCAGCGGGGCGAAGCGCGCGCCTTCGGAGCCCGCCACGCAATGCGGCGGCCAGGGACCGCCCTGCGCCTGGAAAGAGCAGTGGTCCGGCGGATGCCAGTCGCGCGTCGCAGCCACGGGCAAAGTCAGTCTGCGGAAGACGGCGATGTAGCGGTTGAGCGCCGGCACGACCTCATCCCCGTGCGACACGGCGAGGCTGCCGCCGGGCAGGAAGTCCAGCTGGACATCGACAAGGATCAGGGCATCTCCCGCCTGCGCCCTGCAGGAAGCACCCTTGGGGTGCAGCCGAACCGCCATCCTATTCCTTGGCCTTCTTGCCGCTATGTTTTTTGCCTGCGGCGGCATAGGCCTGGCGCAACGCCGTCAGCTCGGCAAGCTGCGTTGCGACCAGGTAGTTGATCGTGCCTTCCGGCACCAGCCCCTGTGCGTCAGGCTCGCCGGCCGGCACGCCGGTGAGCAGTTCGACGGCCTGGTCGACGTCCTCTACGGCGTACACGTGGAATTTTCCCTCGACGCAGGCGGCGACGACGTCCTCGCGCAGCATCAGGTGCTTGACGTTGGACTGCGGAATGACGACACCTTGCTCGCCGCTGAGTCCGCGCGCCTTGCAGATGTCGAAGAAGCCCTCAATCTTCTCGTTGACACCGCCGATCGGCTGCACGCGTCCGTACTGATTCACCGAGCCGGTGATGGCGAGCGACTGGCGGATCGGGACGGAGGCCAGCGCCGAGAGCAGCGCGCACAGTTCTGCCAGCGAGGCGCTGTCCCCTTCTACCGGCCCATAGGATTGCTCGAACACCAGGCTCGCCGAAAGCGACAGCGGCAGGCTGCGCGCATAGCGCGCAGCGAGGAAGGCCGACAGGATCATCACGCCCTTTGAGTGGATCGATCCGCCCAGTTCCGATTCGCGTTCGATGTCGATGACGTCACCCTCGCCGATGCGCGCCGTGGCAGTAATGCGCACCGGGTGGGCGAACATGAAGTCGCCCAGATCGATCACCGCCAGGCCGTTCACCTGCCCGACATGGCCGCCGCTGGAGGCGATCAGCAGGTTGTCGCGCAGGATCTGCTCCTGCAAGGACTCGTGCAGGCGGCTAGCGCGGTGGCGCTGCGCATCGAGTGCAGCCTCTACATCCTCGCGCCCGACGACCAGGCGGGCGGCCTGGCCGGCATGGTGGCTGGCCTCCTGCATGAGGTCGGAGAGGCGGCGCGTACTGGCGGAAAGCTTTTCCGAGTCGCCAGCCAGGCGTGCGCTATGCTCGATCATGCGTGCCACGGCGTGGCGGTCGAAAGGCCGCAGGCCGTAGTGGCGCGCCAGCATGCCGAGAAAGCGGCCGTAGCTGCGCATGTTCGGTTCGTTGCGCGCAACGTCGCTTTCGAAGTCCGCGCCGACCTTGAATAATTCCTCGAATTCCGGATCGTATTCCTTGAGCAGATAGTAGAGAATCCGCTCGCCCACCAGCACCACCTTGACATTGAGCGGCATGGCTTCCGGCTCCAACGGCAGCGTGCTGGCGAAGCCGAAGACCTGGCCGAGCGACTCGATGCGCAGCTGGGCCGAGCGCAGCGCCCGCTTGAGGCCCTCCCAGGCGTAGGGCTGGGTCAGCACCTTGGCGGCGTCGAGCACCAGATAGCCGCCGTTGGCGCGCTGCAGGGCACCCGGCTTGATCATGGAGAAATTCGTCACCAGGGTGCCCATGTGGGCGACGCTGTCGACGCGGCCGACCAGGTTCGGATAGATCGGGTTGTCCTCGAAGATCACCGGCGCCGCCTTGGCCGCGCCGTTGTCGACCAGCAGGTTTACCTGGTAGCGGGCCAGCGAGATGCTGCCGCTGACGATAACGCCGCTCATGTCGCCCTCGGTCTTTGGCTGCTCGCGCAGCTCCTCCCCGCTTTCGATGACGTCGCGCATCACCTCGTCGAGGAATTCCAGGACGTTGAGCAGATCGGTGTAGCGCTCCTTCAGTTCCTCGATGAGATGGCCGACGGCCAGGCCCAGAGCCTCACGGCTGGCCTCCTTGATGCGGACCTGCATTTCCCGCCGCCACTGCGGAAACTGGTGCATCAGCTTGTGCAGGCGCTCGCCGTACTCCTCGATCAGATGGCCGATGCGGGTCTTTTCCTCGTCGGGCAGCTTCTCGAATTCCTCCGGGCCCATTGTCTCCTCGCCCTTGATGGGGGCGAAGACAAAGCCGTGCGGCGTGCGCAGCAGGGCGATGCCCTTCTCGCCGGACGCCTGGCCCAACTCGCGCAGGGCGCTCTCCTCGCGCTGCTTGAACTCCTCCTGGATGGCTTCGATGCGGACGCGGTATTCCTCGCTCTCGAAGGCGGCGGAGATAGCCTTGGCCAGTTCGGCGACGAACTGCTGCATGTCATGCTTGAGCTGGTCGCCGCGACCGGGCGGCAGGCGCAGCAGGCGCGGCTTGTTCGGATCGGAAAAGTTATTGACGTAGCACCAATCGCTCGGTGCGGGTTCGCCGGCCGCCTTCGCCTCCAGCAGGCGCCGTACCGCGGCGTGGCGGCCGCTGCCCGGATCGCCGAGCACGAAGAGATTGAATCCCGGCTGCTTGATGTCGATGCCGAAGCTGACCGCGCCGAGCGCCCGCGACTGGCCAACGATGTCGGCCGAGTCGGTCAGCTCGGCGGTCGTTTCGAAGTCCATCAGCGCGGGATCGCAGCGCCGCAGGAGCGACTGTGCGCTGACTGGGGGAATCTGTGGCATTCGGGCTTTTTCTATATTCGAATTTTCTCAATAACTATAGCGCCCGGCAACGAAGCGCACAAGGATTCAGGTCTCCGCGCAGGGTCCGTTATGGCATTCAAGGCGCCCTATTTGACTACGGTCAACGAGCCGGCCGACGAATCGCCATAGCTTTTCGCATAAAAATGGTTCAAGATAATCTCAGCGAGAAGGAAGGAGTTCGCCATGCCAAAGACTGTACCCGCCACACCCTCCGGTTACGACCGCGCGCGCGTCATTGAAAGACCGGATGGTTTCTACTGGCAGGACAAGGACAGCGGCGAGGAGTACGGGCCCTTCCCGACGCTGCTCGAGGCAGCTGAGGATATGGAGTACAGCGACGAGTCCGACTACGAGCCGGGAGAAACCCTGGCCGAGGCCGAGAACGAACTCGGTATTTCAGACTGGATCGATCCTGACACGGGCGCGCCGGCTGAAGAGGGTGCGCCGCATCTCGAGGATCACTGAAGCCGCGCGCGTTGCCGTTCATGCCACTGAAGCTGACTTCCTCCGCGTTTTCCGCTGGCGGCAACATCCCTGTTGAACACACCTGCGAAGGCGCCGACCGATCGCCGCCGCTCTCCTGGAGCGGCATTCCAGCCGGAACGAAAAGCCTGGCCCTGATCGTCGACGACCCCGACGCCCCCGATCCCGCCGCGCCGAGCATGACCTGGGTGCATTGGGTGCTCTACAACATCCCGCCTGCCGCAGTCGGACTGTCGGAAGGCGTTGTGCCTGCCGCGTTGCCCGCCGGCACGCGCGACGGCATGAATGACTGGAAGCGAACCGGCTACGGCGGTCCCTGCCCTCCCATTGGATGCCACCGCTACTTCCACAAACTCTACGCCCTCGACACGCTGCTGCCGGATCTGGGCCGGCCCGCCAAGGTCCTGCTCGAAAAGGCCATGCAGGGCCACATATTGGCGCAGGCCGAACTGATCGGCACCTACCAGAAGAAGTGATTTTCCCGGACTACGAGGGCGGCAGCCTCGTCAACCTGATGCGTTCGCTCGGCGATGCCTGCGGCACGACGACGCCGCTGCCCTACGCGCCCTTGCACGACGCAAAAGTCAGTCTCCGCGACACGGCGCGAAACATCGTACTGCTCGTCATCGACGGCCTTGGCTACAATTATCTGCAGCGCCACGGCGCGGGCGGACACCTGCACGGACACCTGTGCGCCCAACTCACCTCGGTCTTTCCCTCCACCACCGCCAGCGCCGTCACCACCTATCTCAGTGGCCTGGCGCCGCAGCAACACACCCTGACCGGCTGGCACATGTACTTTTCCGAGCTCGACGCCATCGCTGCCGTGCTGCCGCTCAGGCCGCGCGGCACCGGCAAGTTCGACGCGACGCCCGGAACCCTGTCGCAGCGGCTGTTCGGCCATGCGCCATTTGTCGATCGCATCGCGCGGCACAGCGTCTTCGTCTCGCCGCAATCCATCGCCTATTCGGAATTCAATCTCTATCACAGCAGCCGCGCCGCGGTGCGCGGCTACATGACGCTGGCCGAGCTGTTCGATCAGACGAGGGTGGCGATCCGGGACGCCGGCGAACCTTCCTACATCTACGCCTACTACGCCGAGCTCGACTCACTGGCCCATATCCACGGCGTCTGCAGCACACAGGTTGCCGCGCAGTTCGCCGCGCTCGACGAGGCTTTCGGCGCCTTCCTCGCCGCCATCGCCGGCAGCGACAGCATCGTGCTCGCCTGCGCCGATCACGGCTTCATCG
>JAEHDO010000080.1 GCA_016880375.1 Betaproteobacteria bacterium
ACCCGTTCCTGTTGCGCCAGCAGGGCTTCGGTGCGCCTGCGTTCGGCCTCGTCGGCGCGGTTCTGAAGGGCGAAATCCGCGTCGTCGATGACCGCGAGAAGTTCGCCTTTCCTGACGGCCTTGCCGGTGCCGGCGAGGACCTGGACAACCTTGCCGGGGACTTCGGCGCCGATCTTAGGATCGATTACCGCCTCCAGCGAGCCAAAGGTCTCCTCGGTGATTTCCATCGCCCCGGCCTTGGCCTGGGTGACGGTGATCAGGGTGGGGGGCGGTCCGGAGGGCTTCTTTTCCTCGGCCTTCTGGCAGGCTGGGAGCGCCAGGGCGGCGGCAAGAAGGATGGCAAATCGGCTTCTACGCATGAGGTTCCAGGGTGAGGGGTGCAAGGTCGATCAAGGCAAGACACGCTCGCCTGCGAAAAGTTGCTCGATCCGCTCGCGTTCGCGCACGAGGTGGACCCGGCCCCCGTCGACAACCACCTCCGCTGCACGCGGCCGCGAATTGTAGTTCGAGCTCATGGCCATGCCGTAGGCGCCGGCGGAGAGGATGGCGAGCAGGTCGCCCTCGTCCACGGCAAGCGGGCGGTCGTGGCCGAGGAAATCGCCGGATTCGCAGACGGGGCCGACGACCTCATAGGGCTTCGCCGCCGCGCCGCCGGGGCTGACTTCCACCGTGACGATGTCGTGCCAGGCCTCATACAGCGCCGGGCGGGCGAGGTCGTTCATGGCGGCATCGACCACGGCGAAATTCTTTTCCGCGCCATGCTTGAGCACCGCGACGCGGGCGAGCAGGAGGCCGGCGTTGCCGACCAGCGAGCGGCCCGGCTCGAACAACAGCCTTTCGCGGCGCCCCGCCAGCACGCCGAGCAGCGGCGCCAGGTACTCGCTGGCCGCCGGTGCGGCCTCGTCGCGGTAGCGGATGCCCATGCCGCCGCCGACGTCGATGTGCGAGAGCGCGATGCCTTCGCCGGCAAGGGCGTCGACCAGGCCGAGCAGGCGGGCAGCGGCCTCCGCGGCAGGTGCCGGGTCGAGCAGTTGCGAGCCGATGTGGCAGTCGATGCCGTGGATGTCGATGTGGGGCAGGTCGCGGGCGCGGCGATACAGCGGCAGCGCTTCCTCGAAGGGTATGCCGAACTTGGTGCTCCTGAGGCCGGTGGCGATGTAGGGATGGGTCTTCGGGTCGACGTCCGGATTGACGCGCAGCGAGACCGGCGCGCGCTTGCCCATGCTGCCGGCGACGTCGTTCAGCGTGGCCAGTTCGGAAGCCGACTCGACGTTGAAGCAGAGGATGCCGGCAGCGAGCGCTGCGCGCATCTCGTCGGGCGACTTGCCGACGCCGGAGAACACCACCTTGGCCGCATCGCCGCCGGCCGTCAGCACGCGCGCGAGTTCGCCGCCGGATACGATGTCGAAACCGCCACCCAGCCGGGCGAAGAGGTTGAGGATGGCGAGGTTCGAGTTGGCCTTGACGGCGTAGCAGATCAGCGCGTTGCGCCCGGCAAGCGCACTGACGTAGCCGGCGTAGGCCGCCTCGAGCGCCGCGCGCGAATAGACGTAGCACGGGGTGCCGTAGGCTGCGGCGATCTGCGGCAAGGGCACCTCCTCGGCACAGAGGACGCCGTCACGGTAGCCGAAGCCCGTTCCCGCAGGCGTGAAGCAATGGACGCTCATCGCGCAGCGCCGTCGTTG
>JAEHDO010000081.1 GCA_016880375.1 Betaproteobacteria bacterium
CGCTTGCAGTCTGGGGCGTGATGAAAGCTGCCAGGCGAAGGTGAAGCCAGGCATCGGCGGGAAAAGTCAGTCCCTGTGATACGGCGATTCGTCAAGGCAGAGCGCGTACTTTCGGCCAGAAGCGGAAGTTCTACTCCAAGCCGTAAAGCTGCCGTGGCACCTCTCGGCTATGCTGCGGTATTGTCAGTGTGAGCTTATTCCAGGACGAAGCATGAATTTCAGGATTCTCGATAGCAACAGCAAGGAAGAAGTGGCAAGCCTGTTCACTTCAGTATTTTCGTCATCCGAAGGGGAGCATGAAGGGAGTTTGATTGGCAGCCTTGCCTCTGCGCTGGCCGCACGCACAGACAATCAGGAAATCATCTGTATTGGTGCCTATGCAGGCGGGGCACTGATTGGGGCGATCTTCTTTACCCGACTTCGATTCGATGAGCCCATCGAAGCCTTCATGCTCGCTCCAGTTGCCGTCAGCACCGCCCATCAGGGAAGGGGCATTGGGCAGGCATTGATCAGATTCGGACTGGGCGAGTTGAAAAATCGCTCCACAACGCTGGTTGTCACGTATGGCGATCCTGCCTTCTACTCCAAGGTGGGGTTTCAGGCGTTGTCGGAGGATGTCATCCGGGCTCCGCTGCCACTCTCAATGCCGGAAGGTTGGCTTGGCCAGCCCTTGGCGGGAGAGGCCATTCCAATCCTGAAAAGCCTTCCTGCGTGCGTACAGGAATTCGACAATCCTGATTACTGGTAATGCCAACGCATCACGTCGACCCGAACTGTCTCGATCGCTGACCGTCTGCTTTCGCCTTCCTGCCCTATCCGCTTCGGGTCGAAAGCACCCACTTGGCGTACTGCAGCGACTGACTTTTCCTGAAAAGGATTCTGGCTCCCAAGCCGTTTCCTCGCCGTACCACAGGGACTGACTTTTGCGGTTGTTTCTGACGGTGCTTCGGGTGAGCGGAATGCGGGACGTGTTGCCCCTCACCCCTGCCCTCTCCCCGCTCGCGGGGAGAGGGGGAATGTGAAGACTAGCGGACGAGATCCTCGACTGCGTCGATCACCATGCTGCTGCCGATGGCGATGAGGAGGATGTCGGCGGCGACGCGGACGTAGCGGTGGCCGGCGGGCGCAGGCGGCAGGCGCATGAGCAGGTCGCGCGGCAGGTCGTAGTAGCGCAGGTCGCCGGGTAGCGGGCGGCCCATGCCCCACTTCTTCGCCTGGCCGGGCGGCATGCAGCCGTTGTTCTTCTTGGCGAGGCCGGGCGGGCATTTCCTGCCCGGCTGCATCTGGCCGCCGTAGTATTCGGCGATGAGACGGCGGTGCTGGTCGGTGAAGCGGGAGGAGGATGGGCCGCCGCGCTGCTCGCTGCGGTCATCCTGTTTCTTGCCCTTGCCGTTGCCCGCCCAGGATGGCTTGTCGGCGAATGCCGAGCCTGCAGCAAGGACGGCTGACAACGTCAACACGGCAAAGCGAAGCGGACGAAGGATGTTCTGTTTCATGTCCAATCTCCTATAAAAAGCGATCGAGCAGCTTGCGGCTGGCCGTGTCGAGACCGTTGATGTCGCGCACCAGGAAGTGGATGCCGTGGCTGTCCTCGATCAGCAGGCCGGACTTGCCGAGGCGGCGGATGAACTCTTCGCCCCACAGCACCAGGCTGGTCTCGCCGCGGTCAGTGTCGACCTGCCAGGTGCTGGGCGTGGCGAAGCTCGACACCGTGCGGATGCGGCGGATCTCCGGCATGAATTCGCGCCGGCCGAGTTCCTCCTCCACCAGTTGCCGCAGCGCCGCCGGCGCTGCATCGAGGCGCGCGATCCAGCCGGCCTCGTGGCCGTCGGGGCCGATCAGCGCGATGCCTTCGCCGGGCGCGGCGATGGGAAAGGCGCGCACCGGCACGACGCCTTCGACGGCGTCACCCGCTGCGGAGGTGAGGACAAGCTTGCCGAAGGCGTTGCGCGCGAGTTGGAAATTCGTCTCCATCACTGTCCCTTCGTCTTGTGTTCGACGCGCGGCACTTCGCCGCCCATATCCTCGGCGTCGACGTTGCGCGCCTGGGCCTGGTAGAGGCGGTAATAGGCGCCTTCGCGCGCCATCAGTTCGTCGTGGTTGCCGACCTCGACGATGCGGCCGCGGTCCATCACCACCAGGCGGTCGGCCTTGCGCA
>JAEHDO010000478.1 GCA_016880375.1 Betaproteobacteria bacterium
TAGGCTGCCATCTCAGCCGAGGAACATCCTGTAGGCCGGGTTCTTCGTTTCGTCCCAGTTGGCGTAGCCGAGCGCCTTGAGGAAGGCGCGGAAGGCCGGCTTCTCGCGCGGCGGCACCTGCATGCCCACCAGCACGCGGCCGTAGTCGGCGCCGTGGTTGCGATAGTGGAACAGCGAGATGTTCCAGCCCGCACTCATACTGTTGAGGAACTTCATCAGCGCGCCGGGCCGCTCGGGAAACTCGAAGCGGTAGAGCAGCTCGTCATCCACCGGCGCGTGGCCGCCGACCATGTGGCGCACGTGCAGCTTGGCCATCTCGTCCTCGGTCAGGTCGAGCGTGGCCAGGCCGTGGCGGCGCAGCGAATCGACCAGCTTCAGCGATTCCGCCCGGCTGCCCACCTGCACGCCGACGAAGACGTGGGCCTCGCGCGGGTCGGCATAGCGGTAGTTGAACTCGGTGATGTTGCGCGCGCCGAGCAGGCTGCAGAACTTCCTGAAGCTGCCCGGCGTCTCGGGGATGGTCACCGCCAGCACCGCCTCGCGATGCTCCCCCACCTCGGCGCGCTCGGCGACGAAGCGCAGGCGGTCGAAGTTGGTGTTGGCGCCGGAAGCGACCGCCACCAGCGTCTTGCCGTGAACCTTGTGCTTCGCCACCCAGGCCTTGGCGCCGGCGATGGCCAGCGCGCCGGCCGGCTCGAGAATCGAGCGGGTGTCCTCGAAGACGTCCTTGATGGCGGCGCAGATGGCGTCGGTGTCGACCAGGATCACCTCGTCGATCACTTCCTTGCACAGGCGGAAGGTCTCCTCGCCCACCTGCTTCACCGCCACGCCGTCGGCGAACAGGCCGACCTGGGCGAGGCGCACGCGGTGGCCGGCGGCGAGCGAGCGCGCCATGGCGTCGGCCTCCACCGGCTCGACGCCGATCACCTGGATGTCCGGCCGCAGGCGCTTGACGTAGGCGCCGATGCCGGAGACCAGGCCGCCGCCGCCGACGGGAACGAAGATGGCGTGGATCGGCTTGGTGTACTGGCGCAGGATCTCCATGCCGATGGTGCCCTGGCCGGCGATGACTTCCGGATCGTCGTAGGGGTGCACGAAGGTCATTCGGCGCTTCTTCTCCAGTTCCAGCGCTGCCTTGTAGGCCTCGTCGTAGGAGTCGCCCGCCAGCACCACCTCGGCACCGCGCGCCGCCACGGCGCTGATCTTGATCTGCGGCGTCGTCACCGGCATGACGATCGTCGCCCGGCAGCCCAAGCGCTGCGCCGCCAGCGCCACGCCCTGGGCATGGTTGCCGGCGGAAGCCGTGATGACGCCGCGCTTCAGGGCGGCCGGCGACAGGTGCGCCATCTTGTTGTAGGCGCCGCGCAGCTTGAAGGAGAACACCTCCTGCATGTCCTCGCGCTTGAGGAGCAGGGTGTTGTGCAGCCGGGCGGATAGATTGGGCGCCGCTTCGAGCGGCGACTCGATCGCCACGTCGTAGACCTGCGCGTTGAGGATTTTTTCGAGGTAGTTCGGAACCATGCCGCGACCCGACCGATGCAAAGTGCGAAGGGTAGCAGGCGCCTGCCGGCTGCAACAAGCCCGAACGTTCAAGCGAGCCGGCGGGCTGTTTCTTCCAGGTAGCGCAAAGTAAACGCATGGTCGGCCCGCAGTGCCTCCCTGACCTGCTTCGCATACAACCCGGCAACCCTGGCGCCGAGCACGGGTAAATCGGATTCAACCACGAATCCCAAGGTCATCCGTGTCAGTTCGGGGGTCAGTTGGACGATCGAGCCGGTGCCGTGTGCGGACACCCGCCTGCCCACCGGCACGATGTCCAGTTCCGCCTCGACCAGGACGGGACTGACGCGCTGCCACCGGCTGCGATGATGCATCACCTGTCTGCGGCTGAGGAAGGCGCGCGCCCAGGCCGGGATACTTTCCCACGCCACCGGCGCCGTGCGTTCCAGCTCGACATCGATCACTTCCGCGTCCACGCGGAAAAGAAGCAGGCGAATGTCGCTTGAACCCAGCGACCGGTATTTTTGTTGCGGATAATCCGGGCGGCCGAATATTTCCCACAAGCGGTCAAGTCCTGCCGGGAAGTCCTGGCTCAGGCTGAACTTCATGGATTTCCAGTAAGCCTTCTTCAGCTGCAGGAGAGGTGGTCCACTTTACTCTCCATAAGCAGGGCGCCGGGTGCGCAGTCGGCTTCCAGGCGCAGTTGGCGGTGCGGCGCGCAGTCGGCCCAAATCCATTATCTGTCCAAGGGTTTGATTCGGCTGCGTGTTGCGTTGCGGTAAGCTAAAATTCGCTTCTTTGCCGCCGTTCCCGCCCGCATGACCCGCCTGCGCGAAATCCCCTACAACTACACCTCGTTCTCCGACCGCGAGATCGTCATCCGCCTGCTCGGCGACGAGGCCTGGCGGGTGCTGGACAAACTGCGCGCGGAACGCGTCACCGGCCGCTCGGCGCGCATGCTGTATGAAGTGCTGGGCGACATCTGGGTCGTACAGCGCAATCCCTACCTCGAAGACGATCTGCTCGACAATCCCGGCCGCCGCGAGGCCCTGATCGGCGCCCTGCGCCACCGCCTCGCCGAGATCGAGAAGCGCCGCCAGGGCAACGAGAGCGTCGCGCAGCTGCTGGCGGCGGCGCACGTCGCCGTCGAACGCTTCGCCGCCGCCTTCGCCGCCACCGCCGCCCTGCGCGCCAGGGTGCTGCGCGCCCTCTCGAAGCACACGCGGCGCGACAACATCTGCTTCGACGGCTTGAGCCGCGTCTCGCACGTCACCGACGCCACCGACTGGCGCGTCGAGCATCCCTTCGTCGTGCTCTGCCCGGACACGGAGGACGAGATTCCCGGCCTGGTGAAGGACTGCATCGCGCTCGGCCTGACGATCATCCCGCGCGGCGGCGGCACCGGCTACACCGGCGGCGCCGTGCCGTTGACGCCCAACTCCGTCGTCATCAACACCGAGAAGCTCGACCGCCTCGCCGTGCCGCAGGAACTGACTTTGCCCGGAGCGGACCGGCCGTACGCGACCATCCACTGCGGCGCCGGCGTGGTCACAAGGCGCGTGATGGAAGCGGCCGAGGAGGCCGGACTGGTCTTCGCCGTCGATCCGACTTCGGCCGACGCCTCCTGCATCGGCGGCAACATCGCCATGAACGCCGGCGGCAAGAAGGCCGTGCTGTGGGGCACGGCGCTCGACAACCTCGCTTCCTGGAAGATGGTCGGCCCCGACGGCCACTGGCTGGAAGTGGAGCGCCTCGAGCACAACCTCGGCAAGATCCACGACCAGGCGCTGGCGAAGTTCCGCCTGCGCCGCACGGATTCCGCAACCGGCAAGCCGCTCTCGGAGGAAATTCTCGAAGTGCCGGGCGGCCGCTTCCGCAAGACCGGCCTGGGCAAGGACGTCACCGACAAGTTCCTCGCCGGCCTGCCCGGCGTGCAGAAGGAAGGCTGCGACGGCATCATCACCTCGGCGCGCTTCATCCTGCACCGGATGCCGCCGGTGGCCCGCACGGTGTGCCTGGAGTTCTACGGCCAGGTGCGCGAGGCGGTGCCCGCCATCGTCGAGGTCAAGGACTACCTCGATCGGCGTCCGGGCGGCGCGATATTGGCCGGCCTCGAACACCTCGACGAGCGCTACGTCAAGGCGGTCGGCTACGCGCCGAAAGCGAAACGGCACGGCCGGCCGAAGATGGTGCTGCTCGGCGACATCGTCGGCGAGGATGAAAGCGCCGTCATGCAGGCGGCGTCCGAAGTGGTGAAGATCGCCAACGCCCGCGGCGGCGAGGGCTTCATCGCCGTCTCGGCCGACGCGCGCAAGACCTTCTGGCTCGACCGCGCCCGCACCGCCGCCATCGCCCGCCACACCAACGCCTTCAAGATCAACGAGGACGTGGTGATTCCCCTGCCGCGCATGGGCGACTACTGCGACGGCATCGAACGCATCAACATCGAGCTGTCGATCAAAAACAAATTGCGCCTGTGCGAGGCGCTGGCCGAGTTCCTGCGCGGCGACTTGCCGCTGCATGCCGGCGACGCCAACCTGGATGCCGAAGAGCTGATCGGCGACCGGCGCGAGCAGGCGCTGGAGCTGATCGAAGCGGTGCGCGGGCGCTGGCAGGGGCTGCTGGACAACCTCGACGCGCCGGCGCCGGAAGGCAAGGCGGGCGCCACCGTCTTCCATACGTTGCAGGACTACTCGGTGCGCGTCTCCTGGAAGCGCGAGCTCAAACCGCAGCTCGAGGACATCTTCGACGGCACGCTGTTCCGCCCGGTGCTGGAGCGCATCGAGGGCCTCCACCGCGAGGTGCTGCGCGGGCGCGTCTTCGTGGCGCTGCACATGCACGCCGGCGACGGCAATGTGCACACCA
>JAEHDO010000479.1 GCA_016880375.1 Betaproteobacteria bacterium
CGGAACTCGCCATCGTCGAGCGCCACCTCGGCCTGATGCCGGCCAACGAGGCCGCCGCCGCAGAGGCACGCATCGCCGCCATCGCGAAAACGGTCTCGGCGCAGGTGGACATCGATCGCCTGCTGCAGGTGACGGCGACGGACAAGCCGCTCAAGCCCGCCATGGTGGAGGCCGCGCCGGCTGAACAACCGACATTGCGAATCGGCATCGCCCGCGACCCGGCCTTCGGCTTCTACTATGCCGACGACCTCGACGCCCTCAGGCAGGCCGGCGCCGAACTGGTATTCTTCAGCCCCATCGCCGACGCGCAGCTGCCGGAGGTGGACGCCCTCTTCCTCGGCGGCGGCTTCCCGGAATGCTTCATGCGCGAGCTGGAGGCGAACAAGGGCATGCGCGAATCGATGCGCGCCGCCATCGAGGCCGGCCTGCCCGCCTACGCCGAGTGCGGCGGCCTGATGGTCCTCGCCCGCAGCCTCAGCTGGCGCGGCGAGAAGCGCGAGATGGCCGGCGTCATCCCGGCCGACGTGCTCATGCACGAAAAGCCGGTCGGGCGCGGCTACGTGCGCCTGGCGCCCACCGCCGCCCACCCCTGGCTGCCGCCAGGCAGCCATCCCGACGAGATCCCGGCGCACGAATTCCACTACTCCAGCCTGGAGAACCTGGCGCCGTCCACGCGCTTCGCCTACGAGGTGAAACGCGGCCACGGCGCCGACGGCGCCCACGACGGCATCGTCTACAAGAACCTGCTGGCCTCGTATACGCACCTGCGCAGCGCCGGCAACTGCAACTGGGCCGCCCGCTTCGTCGGCTTCGCCCGGCAGTGTCTGAAAACTTCCCACCCCAACCGCTAAAAGGACAGAAAGACATGTTCACCCTGACCCCCGCCGCCGCTGCCCGCATCCTCGACTCCGCCCAACAGAGCGACGCCACAGGCATGGCCCTGCGCGTCGCCGCCAAGCTCGAGGAGGACGGCCAGATCAGCTTCGGCCTCGGCTTCGACGACGAGCGCGAGCACGACCATGCCTACGAATGCGAGGGCCTCACCGTCCTCATCGCCCCGCCCAGCCGCGAACTGCTCGAAGGCATGCTGCTCGATTTCGTCGAGGTCGAAGCCGGCGACTGGCAATTCGTCTTCATGCAGACCCAGGCGCCGGGCAGCTGCCCGCCCTCCAGCTGCGGCGGTTGCGGCAGCCGCGGCGGCTGCGGCTCGGCAGGCTGAGCCGGTATAATGGCGGCCAACTTGCAATGAACGCGGCCACGCATTGAAACGGCCGCCGCCACCGCCCGACCCATGGATTTCCTGCCGATCTTCCTCAACCTCAAGGGCGTGCGCTGCCTCGTCGTCGGCGGCGGCGCCGTCGCCGCGCGCAAGGCCGGCCTGCTGCTCGGCTGCGGCGCGCGCGTCGCCGTCGTCGCGCCCGAACTGGGCGAAACCCTCGCCGCGGAAAAGGCCGCCGGCCGCATCGAGCACATCGCCGCCCGCTTCGACGACGCCCACCTTGCCGCCGCAACAATAGTAATCGCTGCCACCGACGACCACGCCGTGAATGCCGCCGTCTCGCAGGCGGCGAGGGCGCGCGACCTGCCGGTGAACGTCGTCGATTCGCCCGAGCTGTGCAGCTTCATCTTCCCGTCCATCGTCGACCGCTCGCCGATGATCATCGCGGTGTCGACCGGCGGCGCCTCGCCGGTGCTGGCGCGCCTGATGCGGGCCAGGCTGGAGACCCTGCTGCCGGCCGCCTACGGCCGCCTGGCGCAGCTCGCCAACGACCTGCGCGATCGCGTCAAAAG
>JAEHDO010000082.1 GCA_016880375.1 Betaproteobacteria bacterium
ATGATCTTGTTGCAGGCGCAGTAGTAGCAGATGGTGTTGCAGAAGGGGATGTGCACGTATAATGAAAGCGGCCTGCTGATGCCGCCGACCGTGCGCTTTCCCAGCCAGAGCCGGTAGGCGTCGGCATCGAAGGCTTCGACGAAGCGGTCAGCCGTCGGGTACGATGTGTAACGGGGTCCGTTCACATCGAACCGGCGGATGAGCTGCGGGTCGAAAATCAGATCCTGAAAAGTCGCGTTCATGTAGTACTGCAGCCGCACTGCGGGACGATGGGGAAGATGCCGGATCGTCGCGTATATCGTATTGACATGGATCAAAGCGACAAACCAACAGAGAGAGAAAGCGAGACGGAATTGCCCAACAAATCCGCCGTTCCCATCAGCCTGGTCACCATCAAGGCGGCCTGCTCCCAGTGCAGCCTGCACGAGTTGTGCCTCTCGGAGGGCCTCAGCAAGGAAGAACTGGCCAAGCTCGACAACCTGGTCGGCGCCCGTCGCAAACTGAAGCGCCAGCAGAACCTGTACCGCGCCGGCGAACCCTTCGAGGCCCTCTACGCCGTCCGCACCGGCTTCTTCAAGACCGACGTCCTGCTCGAAGACGGTCGCGAACAGGTCACTGGTTTCCAGATGGCCGGCGAAATCCTCGGCATGGACGGCATCGGCACCGAAGTGCACACCTGCAACGCGGTGGCCCTGGAAGACGGCGAGGTCTGCGTCATCCCCTTCGCGCAACTGGAAATGCTTTCGCGCGAAATCCAGGCCCTGCAGCACAACTTCCACAAGGTGATGAGCCGGGAGCTGGTGCGCGACCAGGGCCTGATGATGCTGCTCGGCACCATGCGCGCCGAGGAGCGCCTGGCCGCCTTTCTGCTGAACATGTCGCAGCGCTTCACCTCGCGCGGCTATTCTGCGGCGGAATTCCACCTGCGCATGACGCGGGAGGAAATCGGCAGCTACCTCGGCCTGAAGCTGGAAACGGTCAGCCGCACCTTCTCGCGCTTCCAGGAGGAAGGCTTCATCGCCGTGCAGCAGAAGCACATCCGCATCCTCGATGGCGGCGGCCTGAAGAAGCTGCTCAGCCACCAGCCGCGCTAGCTGGCGGCCGTCACAGCCAGGCCAGGGCTCCGCGCGGATCCCGGGTCAGCGCCACCGAGACGATGTAGGCGAAGCTGAGCAGCGAGGCCAGCCAGAAGCCCGCGCGCATCCTTTTGCTGCGCCCGCGCCGCAGGGCGAACATGCCGAAGCCGATGTAGGCCAGCAGGCCCAGCACCTTGGCCGTCACCCAGCCGTGCACGAAGGGATACTGCTGCTGCACGACCGACAGGCCGATGGCGGCCAGCAGCAGCAGCGTGTCGTTCACATGCGGCACCACCCGCACCCACAGCCGGTCGAGCAGCGGCGAATCCCTCAGCATCCAGACGCCGCGCAGGAAGAAGCCGGTGATGGAAATCACCACGCAGGTGACGTGAAAGTGCTTGAGCAGCAGGTAGGTGTTCATGGTATTCCGATGCTACCCCGGCTGTCCGTCGGCGCGGCGCTTCAGATAGAGCGGCGCGAACTTGGCGTACCAGGCGCCGAACACGGCCAGCCAGCCGAGCGCCGCCAGCCACATCAGGTTCGCCGCACCCGTCAGCCGCACGAACTCGGCGGCGATGCGCAGCGCCGCCACGCCCTGCATGCCCCAGAACATCAGCCAGGTGGCGTTGTCGGCGGCGAGCACGCGGCCGGAATGGCCCAGCGTCACGCGCGTCACCATGCCGATCACGGCGGAGGCGAAGAAGCCGAGCGTCAGCGCATGCAGCGGCGCCAGGCCCAGCGAGCCGGCGCCCGTCAGCAGCAGCAGGCTGTGCGCCGCATGCAAGCCCAGGCTGGCGCCGAGCCAGGCGAAGGCGATGTGCAGCACCGCCAGCAGCCGCACGGCGAGGCAGCGGCGCAGCTGCCAGGCATGCGACAGCCACAGGGCCGCCAGCGCCGCCGGCAGGTCGGCGAGCCAGGTCCATTGCGGCAGCCCGGCCACCTCGAGCGCGCCATGCACGGCGTAGCAGGCCAGCAGCAGGTGCAACAGCCACAGCGGCCGCACGACCCGGTATTGCGGCATCACGGCGCTGGAGAAGAACGGCACCATGCGGTGGCACAGCGCCGTAAACACCGGCAGCAGGAAGAACCACGGCGCGCCCTTCACGGCGAACTGCGCCAGCCAGGCCGGCCCGCCGGCGGCAAAGGCGAGGAACGCCGCCAGCAGCGCCGCGCCGAAAGTCAGCCCCCCCACCACGGCGACGATGTGCGTCTGCTCGCTGCTCGGCGTGCGCGCCACGCGCCACAGCGCCGGCAGGCCGGCGCACCAGCCCGCCAGCACGAGGGCCAGCGCCGGCAGCAGAAGCAGCGGCTGCCAGAGCGCCGCATAAAATCCCAGCCAGCCGATGCCCATCAGCACAAAGGCCGCGAGGAAGGACGCCTGGCCCACCGGCGCCGCGGCCTGCCAGCGCGGCCCGGCGGTCATGACGAAGCCGAAAATGAAGAAGGGAAAGAAGCCGAAGCCCATCAGCGCCGCGTGGATCCACGGCGACGGCAGCGGCCAGCCCGGCAACGCGTGCAGGCCGGCGTAGCGGGCCGACAGATCGAAGGCCCACCACAGCATGGCCAGCAAACCCTGCGTCGCCCCGCCGAGGAACATGACGCGATGCGGCGCGCTGAAGAATACGGGAAGCCCCTGCAGATTCATCGCGGCCAGCCCCGCTGGCTCGCCCGAAACGGGCTTTCCATGTTATGTTTCAAGCGCCGCGTCCCCGTCAGAGCCGGTAAGGATCTCAGAATGCATAACGACAAGCTCGACATCGCTCAAATTCTCCGCAGAATCCCCCTGTTCCAGGAGCTCAGCCAGGAACAGATCGAGCATCTCGCCGCACAGACGCGCGAAAAGCGCCTGCACAAGGGCGAGATGCTGTTTCAGAAGGGCGACCCGTCGCGCGGCTTCTACGCCATCGTGTACGGCCAGATGAAGCTCGCCTTTCCCTCGGCCGCCGGCAACGAGAAGGTGGTCGAAATCCTCGGCCCGCAGCAGAGCTTCGGCGAGGCCGTGATGTTCATGGACCGCCCCTACCCCGTCTTCGCCGAGTCGCTCGCCGACTCGCTGCTGCTGCACATCGCCCGCCAGGCCGTTTTCGAGATGCTCGAAACCGACGCCTCCTTCGCCCGCCGCATGCTGGCCGGCCTCGCCCTGCGCCTGCACGGCCTCATCCGCGACGTGGAATCCTACTCGCTGCGCTCCAGCACCCAGCGCGTCATCGGCTTCCTGCTGCAGCGCACGAACCACGACGACGATGCCGCCCACGACGTCGAGATCGACCTGCCCACCAGCAAGCAGGTCATCGCCTCGCGCCTCA
>JAEHDO010000083.1 GCA_016880375.1 Betaproteobacteria bacterium
CTGCACGTCTCGGCCAAGGACAAGGCCACTGGCAAGGAAAACAAGATCAAGATCCAGGCCAGCTCGGGCCTTAACGAAGACGAGATCAACCGCATGGTGAAGGACGCCGAGTCCCACGCCGAGGAAGACAAGAAGGTGCTGGAACTGGTCGCCGCACGCAACGCCTGCGATGCCATGATCCATTCGGTGAAAAAGGCACTGGCCGACTATGGCGACAAGATCGATGCCGACGAGAAAGGCAAGATCGAGTCGGCCATCAAGGAGGCCGAAGAAGCGCACAAGGGCAACGACAAGGAAACGATCGAGGCCAGGACCACCACCCTGGCGCAGGTCAGCCAGAAGCTGGGCGAAAAGATTTACGCCGAGCAGCAGGCAGCCGCAGGCGCGGCGGGCGGTGCTCCGGGCGGCGATGCCGGTGGCAAGAAGGACGAAGGCGAGGTGGTCGATGCCGAATTTACGGAAGTGAAAGACAAGAAGGGTTAAACCACCACCCGGGTGACGTCCTGACTGGCCGGGTTGAAGAGGGCGCCTTCAGGGCCCCTTGACCCGGCCGTATTGCCGGCAGCGCATTTGTAACGATCATGGCCAAAAAAGACTACTACGAAGTCCTCGGCGTCAACCGCGACGCGTCGGAAGACGAGATCAAGAAGGCCTACCGCAAGCTGGCCATGAAGCACCATCCGGACCGCAATCCGGACAACCCCAAGGCCGAGGAGCATTTCAAGGAGGCCAAGGAGGCCTACGAGATCCTCGCCGACGCGCAGAAGCGCGCAGCCTACGACCAGTACGGCCACGCCGGCGTCGACCCGCAGTCCGGCATGGGCGGCTTCGGCCCTGGCGGCGCCGGCATGGGCGGCTTCGCCGATGCCTTCGGTGACATCTTCGGCGACATCTTCGGCGGCGGCCGGGGCGGCGGCGGTCGTGGCGGGGTGTATCGCGGCGCCGACCTGCGCTACAACCTGGAAATCTCCCTGGAGGATGCCGCACGCGGCACCGAGACGCGTATCCGCATCCCGACCATGGAAGAGTGTGAGTCATGTGACGGCAGCGGCGCCAAGAAGGGCACCAGCCCCACGACCTGCCCGACCTGCCACGGCCACGGCCAGGTGCGCATGCAGCAGGGCTTCTTCTCCATCCAGCAAACCTGCCCGAAATGCCACGGCAGCGGCCGCTTCGTCGCCGATCCCTGCCAGACCTGCCACGGCGCCGGGCGCGTCAAGCAGCACAAGACACTGTCGGTGAAGATCCCGGCGGGCGTCGATGAGGGCGACCGCATCCGTCTCTCCGGCGAGGGCGAGCACGGCGTAGGGGGGGGGCCGGCAGGGGATCTGTATGTGCAGATGCACATCAAGCCGCATCAGGTTTTCCAGCGCGACCACGACGACCTGCACTGCGAAATGCCGATCAGCTTCACCATCGCCGCACTCGGCGGCGAAATCGAGATCCCCACCCTCGACGGCATGGCCAAGATCAAGATCCCGGCCGAGACCCAGAGCGGCAAGGTGTTTCGCCTGCGCGGCAAGGGCATCAAGGGCGTGCGCAGCCACGGCCATGGCGATCTGATGTGCCATGTCGTGGTGGAAACCCCGGTCAACCTGACCGAACGCCAGAAGGAACTCCTTCGTGAACTCGAGGCCATCAACGTCAAGGACGGTTCGCGCCACAATCCGCGCGCCAAGTCCTGGATGGACAAGGTCAAGGATTTCTTCGGCGGCTGAGCCAGGGGATTATTGGATCTTGCTGAAACAGAAGATGGCGTAGCGGACCCGGTTACGCAGGGTGCAAGAATTCTTCGTCAGACTGCCGCACCATTGGACTTGAAGCCAATTTGCTGCCGCCCCGCAGGGACTGACTTTGGCGGCAGGACAGTTTCTGTGTCTGGCAGACTCAGGCGCGGCGCCACTCGGTGGCACCCCCCGGCTTGTCCTCAAGGACAACGCCCTGCGCCAGCAGGTCGGCGCGAATGCGGTCGGCCTCGGCGAAGTCTTTCGCTTTCTTGGCTGCAGTGCGAGCGATGATACGCGCCTCGATTTCTGCCGCAGCAAGCTGGCTGGCCGACCCCGGCAACGACTGCAGGAAGACCACCGGATCGCGCTCGAGCAGCCCGAGCACGCCGCCCAATGACCGGAGCAGGACTGCCGCAGCCGCAGATCGCGTGCGGTTCACCTCGTTGGCCAGCTCGAACAGGATGGCAATGGCCTCGGGCGTGTTGAAATCATCGTCCATCGCCGCGCTGAACTTCGCCGCATGCGGCTCGTTCCAGTCGATGTTCCCGGCTGCCGATACGACCCCCTTGAGCGCCGTATAGAGCCGCGTCAAGGCACCGCGCGCATCGTCGAGATGCGCGTCGGAGTAGTTAAGCGGGCTGCGGTAGTGGGCACGCAGGATGAAGAAGCGCACCACTTCTGCATCGTATTGCTTGAGCACCTCGCGAATGGTGAAGAAGTTGCCGAGCGATTTCGACATTTTCTCGTCGTCCACCCGCACGAAGCCGTTGTGCATCCAGTAATTCACGAAACGGCAGCCGTTAGCGCCCTCGCTCTGTGCGATTTCGTTCTCGTGGTGCGGGAATTGCAGGTCCTGACCGCCACCGTGGATGTCAAAATGCGGGCCGAGCAGTTCCGAGCTCATGGCCGAGCATTCGATGTGCCAGCCGGGGCGGCCGCTGCCCCAGGGCGAATCCCATTTCGCCTCCGATGGCTCGCCTTCCTTGGCATGCTTCCAGAGCACAAAGTCGAGCGGATCGTGCTTGCCTTCCATGATGTCGACACGCTCGCCGGCGCGCAGGTCTTCCAGTGATTTCCCGGAGAGTCGTCCGTATCCCTCGAACTTGCGCACGCTGTAGCAGACATCGCGGTTGGCGGCGACGTAAGCGTAGCCGTTCCGTTCCAGCGCGCCAATCAGGCGCTGCATGGCGGCGACGTGTTGCGTCGCCCGCGGCTCGTGGTCGGGCTTGAGAACCCCCAGCGCCGCGGCATCTTCGTGCATGTAGGCGATGTAGCGGTCCGTCAGCGCCTGGATGGGCTCGCCATTCTCCTGCGCCCGCCGGATGATCTTGTCGTCGATGTCCGTGATGTTGCGGACATAGACCACCTGGTAACCGGAAGCGCGCAGCCAGCGTGTCACCATGTCGAACACCACCAGCACGCGGGCATGGCCGAGGTGGCAATAGTCATACACCGTCATGCCGCAGACATACATGCGCACCAGGCCGGGCTGAATCGGGGCAAACACCTGCTTGTCGCGCAACAGGGTATTGTGGATTTTCAACATCGGGGGAAAAGGGAGTCTTGGAATGCGAGGGCGCGGCTCAAACGACAATTATCGTTGTTGGTATGGTGCTGCCGTTCTTGCTAGAATGACAAGCTATTCAATTATCCATCGCGCAGCAGTATAACATAATGACTTTACGTCGATTTTCCGCATTTCCTGGCGCACTGGCGGCCCTGCTTTTCGCAGGACTTCTTTCCCTGACGCCGGTCGTGGTTCGGGCCGACTCGCTTCAGGATGCCAATCTGCTAATGAAGCAGGGGCAACTCGTGCCGGCGCTGGAAAAGACCGACCAGCTGCTGGCGACCAAGCCCAAGGACGCCCAGGCGCGCTTCTTGAAAGGCCTCATCCTGACGGAAATGCACCGCCACAACGAGGCCATCGCCATATTCACCCAGCTGACAGAAGACTATCCGGAACTGCCGGAGCCCTACAACAACCTGGCTGTGCTCCATGTCCAGCAGCGCCAGTTCGAGAAGGCCAGGAATGCAATCGAGATGGCCATCCGCACGCACCCCTCCTATGCGACGGCACACGAGAATCTGGGCGACATCTATGCTCTCATGGCCGCCCAGGCCTATGACAAGGCGCTGCAGATCGACTCGTCGAATGCCGGAGCACAAACCAAGCAGGCCTTGATCCGCGATTTGTTGAAGGTTTCACCTCGTCCGGCAGCGGCCCCGAAAATCGCACCTGCCGTCAGGCAATAACAATTCCCGCCGACAACATCATGACCATGAAAAAACTGCTTGCGCTGGCCGTCGGCCTGATTTGGAATCTCTCTGTCTTCGCCGCCAATCCGATCGTCGAGATGAAAACGAATCAGGGCACCATCTTTATCGAACTGTATGCTGACAAGGCGCCGAAGACTGTCGAGAATTTCCTTCAATATGCCAAGGATGGTTTCTACAACGGCACCCTGTTCCATCGCGTCATCGACGGATTCATGATCCAGGGCGGCGGCTTCGAGCCGGGCATGAAGCAGAAGCCGACACGCGCGCCGATCGAAAACGAAGCGAAGAACGGGCTGAAGAACGCCGCCGGAACGCTGGCCATGGCGCGCACCCAGGACCCGCACTCTGCCTCGGCGCAATTCTTCATCAACCTCGCCGACAACCGCCCGCTCGACTACCCTTCGCGCGACGGCTGGGGTTATGCCGTATTCGGCAAGGTGACCCAGGGCTTCGACATCGTGCAGAAGATCGCCAAGGTGAAGACCGGCAACGCCGGCTACCACCAAAACGTTCCGGTCGACCCCGTCATGATCGAATCCGTCCGGCTGCTGCCGGAAGCCAAACCTGCCAAATAAGGGAAATCAACATGGTCAAGCTGCACACCAATTTCGGCACCATCGTCCTCGAGCTGGATGCCGCCAAGGCGCCCGAGACGGTGAAGAACTTCATCGCCTATGTCGAGGCCGGCCACTACGACAACACGATCTTCCACCGCGTCATCGACGGCTTCATGATCCAGGGCGGCGGCTTCGAGCCGGGCATGAACCAGAAACCGGTCAATGCGCCGATCCAGAACGAAGCCGCCAACGGCCTGAAGAACGATCGCTACACCATCGCCATGGCGCGCACCGGCGACCCGCATTCGGCCAGCGCCCAGTTCTTCATCAACGTCAAGGACAATGC
>JAEHDO010000480.1 GCA_016880375.1 Betaproteobacteria bacterium
GCATCCTCGCCGCCGGCGGCCTCGACCCGACCTTCGTCATCGGCGGGCGCCTGAACAGCGCCGGCGCGCACGCCGGCCTCGGCTCGGGCGAGTTCATCGTTGCCGAGGCCGACGAGTCCGACGCCTCCTTCCTGCACCTGCAGCCGGTAATCGCCGTGGTGACCAACATCGATGCCGATCACATGGAGACCTACGGCCATGACTTCGGCCGGCTCAAGCAGGCTTTCGTCGACTTCCTGCAGCACCTGCCGTTCTATGGCGCGGCCATCCTTTGCGAGGACGACTGCAATGTGCGCGAGATCATGCCCGCCGTCTCCAAGCCAATCGTGCGCTACGGCCTGGCCGAATCGGCCCACATCCGCGCCGTGGACATCCGCCACGAGGGCGCGCAGATGAAGTTCTCCGTTTTGCGGCCGGGTTCCGCGCCGCGGCTCGACATCGTGCTCAACCTGCCCGGCGTGCACAACGTGCAGAACGCCCTGGCGGCGATCGCCGTGGCAGACGAGGTGGGTGTGTCGGACGAAGCCATCGTCAGGGCGCTGGCGGACTTCAAGGGCGTCGGCCGGCGCTTCCAGCGCTACGGCGAGGTTCCGCTCAAGGGTGGCGGCAGCATCACGCTGATCGACGACTACGGCCACCATCCGGCGGAGATGGCGGCGACGCTGGCGGCGGCGCGCGGCGCCTTCCCGGGCCGCCGCCTGGTGCTGGCCTTCCAGCCGCACCGCTACACGCGCACGCGCGACTGCTTCGAGGACTTCGTCAGGGTGCTGACGACCGTGGACCTGCTGCTGCTCGCCGAGGTGTACCCGGCCGGCGAGGCGCCCATCGTCGCGGCGGACGGCCGCGCGCTGGTGCGGGCGATCCGCGTCACCGGCGCGCTGGAGCCGCTCTTCGTCGAGGACATTGCCGAGATGCCGAAGCAGATCATGAACGTGGCGCGCGACGGCGACGTGGTCCTGACCATGGGCGCGGGATCGATCGGCGGCGTGCCGGGAAAGCTGGCGCATGGACCTGTCTGAGATGAATCACCTGCCGCAAACGCTGCGCGGCGAACTGCGGTTCAAGGAGCCGATGGCACGGCACGTCACCTGGCGCGCCGGCGGCGCGGCGGCGCGCGCCTATGTGCCGGCCGACCTCGACGACCTCGCCGCCTTCCTGCGCGCCACCCGCATCGACGAGCCGCTGCTGTTCGTCGGGCTGGGCAGCAACCTGCTGGTGCGCGACGGCGGCTTCGACGGCACCGTGGTGTTCCTGCACGCCGCATTGGGGAGACTGACTTTTGCCGAAGGCGGCCTGATCTACGCCGAGGCCGGCGTCGCCAGCCCGAAAGTGGCGCGCTTCGCCGCCAACCACGACCTCGCCGGCGCGGAATTCCTCGCCGGCATCCCCGGCACGGTGGGCGGCGCGCTGGCCATGAACGCCGGCTGCTACGGCGGCGAAACCTGGGCCATCGTCGATCGGGCGCTGATGCTGGATCGCCGCGGCCATCTGCATGAGCGGCGCGCCGAGGACTTCGAGATCGGCTATCGCCATGTCGGCCTGCGCGAGGCCAGCGACGAGATGTTCGCCGCCGCCTGGTTCCGCCTGCCGGCGGGCGACGGCGCGCTGTCCCGCGCCCGCATCCGCGAGCTGCTGGAGAAACGCATCGCCAGCCAGCCGCTGGCGCTGCCGAATGCCGGCTCGGTCTTCCGCAATCCGCCGGACGACCATGCCGCGCGGCTGATCGAGGCGGCCGGCCTGAAAGGCCTGCGCATCGGCGGCGCCCAGGTGTCGGCGAGGCACGCCAATTTCATCGTCAATCCGCAGCGGCAAGCGACGGCGGCGGACATCGAGGCGCTGATCGAAAAGGTGCAGGCAGGCGTGCGCGAGAAGTTCGGCATCGAATTGGTGCGGGAAGTCAGGATTGTCGGAGAGCAACGGTGAGCAAGCAATTCGGAAAAGTGGCGGTATTGATGGGCGGCTCCTCTGCCGAGCGCGAGATTTCGCTGATGTCCGGCAAGGCCGTGCTGGCGGCGCTCGTGAAAAGCGGTGTCGATGCGCAAGCCTTCGACCCGGCCGAGCGGTCGCTATGGACGCTGAAGGAAGCCGGCTTCCAGCGCGTCTTCATTGCCCTGCACGGCCGCGGCGGCGAGGACGGCACGGTGCAGGGCGCGCTCGAACTGATGGGCATTCCCTACACCGGCAGCGGCGTGATGGCTTCGGCCCTCTGCATGGACAAGTGGCGCACCAAGATGGTGTGGCACGCCCAGCACCTGCCGACGCCGGCCTGGCACATCCTCAAGGCCGATTCCGATTTCGACGCCGTGGCCGACGAGCTCGGCCTGCCGCTGTTCGTCAAGCCGGCGCGCGAGGGCTCCAGCGTCGGCGCCGCCAAGGTGACGCGCGCCGCCGACTTGCGCGCGGCCTACGAGGCGGCCGTGCAGCACGACCCGCTGGTGTTGGCGGAGCAGTTCGTCGAGGGCGAGGAGCTGACCGCGGCCTTCCTCGGCAAGCAGGCCCTGCCGCTGGTGCGCATCGTCGCCCCGGGCGGCAACTACGACTGGCAGAACAAGTATTTCAGCGACGAGACGAAGTATTTCTGCCCGAGCGGCCTGCCGGATTCGGCCGAGGAGACGATCCAGGACCTGGTGATGGAGGCGGCGCAATTGCTCGACTGCCGCGGCTGGGGACGCGCCGACCTGATCCTCGATGCCGCGGGCAAGCCCTGGCTGCTGGAGATGAACACCTCGCCGGGCATGACTGGGCATTCGCTGGTGCCGATGGCGGCGCGTGCCGTCGGCATCGGCTTCGAGGCGCTGTGCCTGCAGATTCTGGAGCAGGCGGCGCTTGGCTAGGAGAAAGGCAAACGATGCTGCGGGTTTCTGGGACAGGCCGCCACTGATGAACCTGATCGCCGATCTGCTGTTTTTCGCCGCCGCGCTGGCGCTCGGCTATGCCGCGACGCTGGCGGTGGCGCGCCTGCCGTTCTTTCCCCTGCGCGAAGTGGTGGTGGGCGTGCCGCTGCGGGAAGTGACGCCGACGCAGATCGAGTATGCCGCGCGCAATGCGCTGGCCGGAAATTTCTTCACCGTGAACCTCGATGCCGTGCGCGCCGCCTTCGAGAAGCTGCCCTGGGTGCGCAAGGCGGAGGTGCGGCGGCGCTGGCCGGACGGACTGGAACTGGGGATCGAGGAACATGTCGCCGAGGCGCGCTGGAAGCAGGCCGACGGCGCCGAAGTGCGCCTGGTGAACAGCGAGGGCGAAGTGTTCGCCGCCGCAAGCAATGCGGCGCTGCCGCTGTTTGTCGGCCCGGAGGGGTCGGCGCCGGCCATTCTCGAACGCTACCGCGAGCTCGGGCCGCTGCTCGAGCCGCTCGGCCGGCGGCCGCAAAGCCTGGCGCTCAGCCCGCGCCAGGCCTGGCAGCTGCGGCTGGACGACGGCGTGCTGCTGGATCTCGGACGCGACCAGGCCAAGTCGCGGGTGAACGAACGCCTGCAGCGCTTCACGGATGTGTATGGCCAGGCGA
>JAEHDO010000084.1 GCA_016880375.1 Betaproteobacteria bacterium
GAGAGCGCCGGCGATGAAGAAGGCCGGCACCAGGCACAGCAGGACATGCGCCGCCAGGTAGGCGGCGAGGCTGGCCAGGCCGCTTTGAAAGGCGGTTACGAGCAGTTCCAAATCAACCCCGCTCGTACCAGCCCTTGCTGGCGTTGACCACCTTGACCACCAGCAGCATCACCGGCACCTCGATCAGCACGCCGACCACGGTGGCGAGCGCCGCACCCGACTCGAAGCCGAACAGGGAAATCGCCGCCGCCACCGCCAGCTCGAAGAAGTTCGAGGCGCCGATCAGCGCCGAGGGGCAGGCGACGCTGTGCTTCTCGCCGACGGCGCGGTTGAGCCAGTAGGCCAGCGCCGAATTGAAGAAGACCTGGATCAGGATCGGCACCGCCAGCAGCGCGATGACCAGCGGCTGCGCGAGGATGGCCTGGCCCTGGAAGGCGAACAGCAGCACCAGCGTGGCGAGCAGGGCCGAGATCGACCAGGGGCCGATCTTTTCCATCGTCGCCTCGAAATGCGCCTGGCCGCGCTTCAGCAGCGCCCTGCGCCAGAGCTGCGCCAGCGCCAGCGGAATGACGATGTAGAGCACCACCGAGGTGACCAGCGTGTCCCACGGCACGGTGATCGCCGAGATGCCGAGCAGCACCCCGACGATGGGGGCGAAGGCGAAGATCATGATGGTGTCGTTCACCGCCACCTGCGAGAGCGTGAACAGCGGGTCGCCGTTCGTCAGCCGGCTCCAGACAAAGACCATCGCCGTGCACGGCGCCGCGGCGAGCAGGATCAGGCCGGCGATGTAGCTGTCGATCTGCTCGGCCGGCAGCAGCGGCGCGAACAGGTGCCGGATGAACAGCCAGCCCAGCAGCGCCATGGAGAAGGGCTTGACCAGCCAGTTGACCACCAGCGTCACGCCGATGCCGCGCACGTGCTGGCGCACCTCGTGCAGCGCGCCGAAATCCACCTTCACCAGCATCGGCACGATCATCACCCAGATGAGCAGGCCGACCGGGAGGTTCACCTGCGCGACTTCCATGCGGCCCAGCGCCTGGAACGGCGCCGGCACGAACTGGCCCAGCGCGATGCCGGCGACGATGCAGAGGAAGACCCACAGGGTCAGCCAGCGTTCGAACAGGCTCATCGGCGCATGGGCAGAGGCCTTCACCGCGATTTCACATTGCGCGCTCATTCATTGTTCCTCGTGGATGCGGCGGGCGGCGGCAATCGCCTCCTCGCGGCTCAGGGTTTCGAGCGGCAGCGCGAGAAAGGCTTCGACGCGCCTCTTGAGTTGTTGGTAGGCCGTCTCGAAGGCCTCGCGTCGTGCTTCCATCGGCTCGACGTGCGCCGGATCGGGAATGCCCCAGTGGGCCGTCGCCGGATGGCCCGGCCAGACCGGGCAGGCCTCATTGGCGGCGTTGTCGCAGACGGTGAAGATGAAATCGAAAGTCAGTCTCCCTGATACGGCGAACTCGTCCCAGGATTTGCTGCGGGCGTCCGTCATGGCGATGCCGTGCTTCTCCAGCGTCTCCAGCGCGACGGGATTGACGCGCCCGGCCGGCTTCGAGCCGGCGGAAAAGGCGTGCACGCGACCGCCGCCGAGATGATTGAACAAGGCTTCCCCCAGGATGCTGCGGGCGGAATTGCCGGTGCACAGGACGAGGATGTTGAAAGTGCGTTGCGTCATGATCGGTTCAGGAGACGGTGGATTTGCGGCGCTTCGGCTTGGCCGGCGGACAGGGTTTCCCGCCACAGCAGTTCTCGGTGAGGAAGGCGACGATACCGTTCATCGCCTCGAAGTCGGCGGAATAGAAAATGAAGCGGCTCTGCTGGCGCGCGCGCACCAGCCCGGCATTCGCCAGCTGCGCCAGATGGAAGGACAGCGTCGCGGCGGGCACTCCCAGACGTTCGGCGATGTCGCCAGCACAGAGTCCTTCCTCTCCGGCCTCGACGAGCAGACGGAACACGGCCAGGCGGGTTACCTGGGCCAGTGCGGTCAGCGCCGTTACCGCATTTTTCATTTCCATATTTTAGTTATTATGGAAATGATACCCACGGTCAATCACAACTGCGGCCGACCCGTTGACCTCTCCTGGCTGTCTACTGTGGTGCGCGCTCGCCGCCCGCCTGCAAGCCGAGCTTGCGCATCTTCTCCCACAGGCTCTTGCGGCTGATGCCGAGGCTTTCCGCGGTATGCGCGATGTGGTTGTTGTGCAGCACGAGGGCCTGGCTGATGTAGTTGCGCTCGCACTCCTGCAGGTAGGCGCTGAGGTTGCCGTCGGCGGCCGGCGGCGTCCAGTGCGTGAGTCCGTCGCCGAAGAAAGCTTCCGGCCCGAGCGTCGTGTCCGCCGAAATGATGCAGGCGCGCTCGATGGCATGGCGCAGCTCGCGGATGTTGCCCGGCCACGGATATTCCAGCAGCGCCTGCTCGGCGCGCTGCGTCAGCGCGCGCCGGCCGCCGCCGTGCTGCGCGGAAAAATCGTCGAGGAAGATGCGCGCGAACCAGAGGACATCCTCCTTGCGTTCGCGCAGCGGCGGAATCCTCA
>JAEHDO010000481.1 GCA_016880375.1 Betaproteobacteria bacterium
GTCATTTCCACCCCCCAGGATACGCCGCGCTTCGAGCAACTGCTGGGCGATGGCAGCCAGTGGGGACTTAGCATCAGCTATGCCGTTCAAGACAGTCCGGATGGTCTGGCGCAGGCTTTCGTCATCGGGCGCCAGTTCGTCGGCGACGACCACTGCGCCCTGGTGCTGGGTGACAATATTTTCTACGGCCACGAGTTCGCCGGCGACCTCAAGGAAGCCAGTGCGCAGGCCAATGGTGCGACCGTGTTCGCCTACCATGTGCATGATCCCGAGCGCTATGGCGTTGTCGAATTCGACAGCGATGGCAAAGCCATGAGCCTCGAGGAAAAGCCGGCAGCCCCCAAGTCCAACTACGCGGTCACGGGCCTTTACTTCTACGACAACGCCGTCGTCGACATCGCCCGCGACCTGCGACCTTCGCCACGTGGCGAACTGGAAATAACGGATGTCAATCGGGTTTACCTCGCGAGGAACGCCCTCAGCGTCAAGGTCATGGGCCGCGGCCATGCCTGGCTCGATACCGGCACCCACGAAAGCCTTCTCGATGCCAGCCAATTCATCGCCACCATAGAAAAGCGTCAGGGCCTGAAGGTGGCCTGTCCGGAAGAAATTGCCTATCGCCAGGGCTACATCAATGCCGCAGCCCTCGAAGATCTCGCCCAACCGATGCTGAAGAATCCTTACGGTCAGTATCTGATCAGTGTGCTCAAGGAGCGTGTGTTCTGATGAAGGTTATCCAGACGGCGATTCCCGACGTCCTTGTCCTTGAGCCCAAAGTCTTCGGTGACGAGCGTGGTTTCTTCTTCGAGAGCTTCAACCGCAATGCTTTTCGTCAAGCGACCGGCCTCGATCTGGATTTCGTTCAGGATAACCATTCCAGGAGCGAGAAGAACGTGCTGCGCGGCTTGCATTATCAGGTGGCTCCAAAAGCGCAAGGCAAGCTGGTTCGCGTCGTGCTGGGGGCAGTCTTTGATGTGGCAGTCGATATCCGCCAGGATTCACCGAGCTTCGGGCGCTGGGTCGGTGAAACCCTCAGTGCCGAAAACAGGACGCAGATGTGGATTCCTCCGGGATTCGCCCACGGGTTCCTGACACTCACCGAGGCGGCCGAATTCCTCTACAAGACGACCGACTATTACGCCCCTGACCATGAGCGCTGCATTGCCTGGAATGACCCTGGCATCGGCATTGAATGGCCCGTGTCGGCTGAGGGGCCGATCCTTTCCGGCAAGGATCAGTACGGCATGCGGCTGACCGCAGTGGGGTAGGTGCGACTGGAGTAGGGGTCGTTCGCTTGGCACACGTTCGCTTGGCACACTGGCCGGAGGCTGCGCAAGCTGCTATAATAAAAAGCTTTTCAGGCGAGTCTTTTCCATGTGTGGCATCGTCGCGGCAGCCGCCGGCAACAACATTGTCCCTGTTCTTGTTGAAGGCCTGAAGAGGCTCGAGTACCGGGGCTACGATTCGGCGGGATTGGCCGTCATTTCGGGTGACAGCATCGAGCGGGTGCGCTCGGTCGGCCGTGTCGCCGAACTCGAAACCGCGTCGGCCGGCACTCAGTCCATCACCGGCGTCGCCCACACGCGCTGGGCCACGCACGGCGTGCCGTCCGAGCGCAATGCCCACCCGCACGTCTCCGGTTCGATCGCCGTCGTCCACAACGGGATCATCGAGAATTACGAAAGCCTGCGCAACGAACTGAGTGCCCAAGGCCACATCTTCACCTCCGACACCGACACCGAAAGCATCGCCCACCTCATCGAAGCCACCCTGCAGACCGTGCCGGACCTGTTTGCCGCCGTCCGCATTGCGTGCCGGCGTCTGGTCGGCGCCTACGCCATCGCCGTCATCGACCATCGGCAGCCGGGCAAGGTCGTCGTTGCCCGCGAAGGCTCGCCGCTGTTGCTTGGCATCTCCGATTCAGGCAACTACGCCGCCTCCGACGCCTCGGCCCTGCTGCAGGTCACGCGCAACATGGTCTATCTGGAAAACGGCGATATTGCCGAGTTGACCGCAACCGGTGTCAAGATCGCCCGCCTCGACGGCACACCCGTCGAACGCCCGGTCAACGTCTCCCAACTCTCCGCAGCCGCCGTCGAACTGGGGAGCTACCAGCACTACATGCAGAAGGAAATCTTCGAGCAGCCGGAAGCGCTGGCCAACACCCTGGAA
>JAEHDO010000482.1 GCA_016880375.1 Betaproteobacteria bacterium
GTAGAGTCGCGCCACTTCGTATTCATCCTTGTAGGCGAGCAGCCTGAAGTAGTTGCGCGCGACGGCTTCGGCCAGCGCCGTACTTCCCGGCTGCGCCGCCGACTCGGCGGCGCGCACGCGCTCGACGAGCGCGGTGTAGCGCTGCGCGTAGGCCGCGTCCTGGAAGTCAGTCAGCACGACACGGCGGCGGGCGACGATATCGTCGAGGCTTATCGACAGTTCGTGCGTCGGCAGCACCGGTTCGCTGGCGGCGACCAGGCGCTCGACTGCCGCCGGATCGTGGGCGGCGCGGCGGCCCCAGAGGAAGGCTTGCTTGTTGTCCTCGACGGCAACCCTGTTCAGCTCGATGGCGCGCAACAGGGCGTCGAGCGAAAGGGGCACGCGGCCCTTCTGCCAAGCGTAGCCGAGCATGAACAGGTTGGTGCCGATGGAGTGGCCCATCAGCAGCGTCGCGAGGCGGCTGGCGTCGAAGAGGTCGGTGCATTCCTTTCCGACGGCCTCGCGCACCTGTGCTTCCATGGCGGAGAGCGGGAAGGGATGGTCGGGGTTGCGCACGAAATCGCCGGTGATGGCCTTGCCGGTGTTCACGATGGCGCGCGTGCGGCCGATCTGCGTCTTCACCAGGGCATCGTTGCTGACGGCGACGACGATGTCGCAGCCGAGCAGGGTGTCGGCCTCGCCGGTGGCGATGCGCGTGGCGTAAAGCTGATCCTGGCGCGCGGCCAGGCGCACGTGCGACATGACGGCACCGCCTTTCTGCGCGAGGCCGGTCATGTCGAGCACCGAGACGCCCTTGCCCTCGAGGTGTGCGGCCATGCCGATCAGCGCGCCGATGGTCACGACGCCGGTGCCGCCGACGCCGGCGACGAGGATGCCGAAAGGCTTTTCCAGGCTGGGCAGGGCCGGTTCGGGCAGACCGGCGAAGTCGCCGGCGCCGGCCTGCAGCGCCTTGCCGCGCCGCAGCTGGCCGCCGTGCACGGTGAGGAGGCTCGGGCAGAAGCCGGAGACGCAGGCGTAGTCCTTGTTGCAGGTGGACTGGTCGATGGCGCGCTTCCTGCCGAACTCGGTTTCCACCGGCACGACGGAGAGGCAGTTCGACTTGGCGCTGCAGTCGCCGCAGCCTTCGCACACCTGCTCGTTGATGAAGACGCGCACGGCGGGATCGGGGAACTTGCCGCGCTTGCGCCGGCGCCGCTTCTCGGCGGCGCAGGTCTGGTCGTACACCAGCACGGTGGCGCCCGGGGTGTCGCGCAGTTCGCGCTGGGTACGTTCCAGTTCGTCGCGGTGGCGGATTTCCACCCCCTCGGCGAAACCGGGGTTGCCGCCGTATTTCTGCGGATCGTCGGCCAGCACGACGATGCGCTGCACGCCCTCGGCGGCGATCTGGCACGTGATCTGCGGCACCGTCAGCGGGCCATCCACCGGCTGGCCGCCGGTCATCGCCACGGCGTCGTTGTAGAGCAGCTTGTAGGTGATGTTCACCCCGGCGGCCACTGCGGCGCGGATGGCGAGCAGGCCGGAGTGGTAATAGGTGCCGTCGCCCATGTTGGCGAAGACGTGCTTCGTGCCGGAGTGCCCGGCCATGCCGAGCCAGGTGGCGCCTTCGCCGCCCATCTGGCTGATGGTGACGGTGTTGCGTCCCATCCACACCGCCATCAGGTGGCAGCCGACGCCGCCCAGCGCGCAGGAGCCTTCGGGCACGCGCGTGGACAGGTTGTGCGGGCAGCCCGGGCAGAAGTAGGGCGTGCGCATCATGGCCAGTTTCGATCCGGCCAGGGCCTGGTCCTTGGCCTCGAGGAAAGCCAGCTGTTCGCGCACGCGCTCGGAGGCGTGGAAGCGGCTGATGCGCGCGGCGATGGCGCGGGCGACGATGGCCGGCGTCAGCTCGGCCGTCGGCGGCAGCAGCCAGGCGTGGTGCGGCGCCGGCCATTCGCCGGTTTCGTCGAACTTGCCGACGACACGCGGGCGCACGTCTTCGCGCCAGTTGTAGAGCATTTCCTTCAACTGGTACTCGATGATCTGGCGCTTCTCCTCGACGACGAGGATCTCCTCCAGTCCCTCGGCGAAGTGGCGCACGCCATCGGCCTCCAGCGGCCAGGGCATGCCGACCTTGTACAGCCGCAGGCCGATGTCGGCTGCCACCTGCGCGTCGATGCCGAGGTCGTCGAGCGCCTGGCGGACATCGAGATAAGCCTTGCCGCAGGCGATGATCCCCAGGCGCGGCCGCGGGCTATCGAAGACCAGGTAGTTGAGGCGGTTGGCACGGGCGTAGGCCAGGGCCGCATACACCTTCGACTCCTGCATGCGGTGTTCCTGCGCCAGTTGCGGATCGGGCCAGCGGATCGACACCCCGCCCGGCGGCAGGGCGAAGTCCTCCGGCAGGCGGATGACGACGCGGTTCGGGTCGATCTCGACGGAGGCGCTGCTCTCGACGGTGTCGGAAGTGGTTTTCATCGCCACCCAGCAGCCGGAGTAGCGCGACATGGCCCAGCCGTGCAGGCCGAGGTCGAGGTAGTCCTGGATGCCGGCAGGCGCCAGCACCGGGATGCCGCAGGCGGAGAACATGTGCTCGCTCTGGTGCGCCACGGCGGAGGAGCGCGCCGAATGGTCGTCGCCGGCGATGAGCAGCACGCCGCCGTGCTTCGCCGTGCCGGCGTAGTTGGCGTGCTTGAAGAC
>JAEHDO010000483.1 GCA_016880375.1 Betaproteobacteria bacterium
GACGCCTACCGCATCCAGGCGCTGCTGGCGCTGGCCTTCATCGGCGCCGGCCTGACCTGCGTCTGGCTGGAGATCGGCAGGCCGCTGCGCGCCATCAACGTCTTCTTCCACCCGCAGACGTCGTGGATGACGCGCGAGGGCATCGTCGCGGCGCCGCTGTTCCTCACCGCGCTCGCTGCGGTCTGGATGGGCGGCGGGGTGTTCGTCGGCATGGCGGCGCTGCTGGGCGTCGGCTTCCTCTATTGCCAGGGGCGCATCCTGCAGGCGTCGAAGGGCATTCCCGCCTGGCGCGAGCCGAAAATCGTGTCGCTGATCCTCGCCACCGGCTTCGTCGAGGGGGCCGGGCTGGCGACGGTACTTGCCGCCCTCCTGCCCGGGACCTCGCCGCGCTGGCTGGCTGCCGTGCTGCTCGGCGCGCTGATCCTGCGCCGCATTGCCTGGACGGTGTATTTCAAGGCGCTGGAGAAGGGCGGCCTGCCGAAGCAGGCCATGGACGTGCTGCGGCCCTTCGGCGCCAAGTTCGAGATGCTCGGCCAACTGGCGCCGGAGATCCTCATCGTCGCCGGCATCTTCTATGGCGGCGTGCTGCCGTTCTTCGCCGTTTTGGCCGGCGCGGTCGCATTGGTGGCCGGCTGGTGGCTGAAATTCACCATCGTTGCCCGGGCGGCCTACAATCAAGGGTACGCATTGCCGGTCCTGCCCGTGCGCGGGCAGGGTGAAGTCCAGCCGGGCATCAAGCCGGGCTGGACGAAATAGAGCCGGTTCGACCGGCCCCGATAGTCCCCCCAGAGAGAATCTCCACAAGGAGAACGGGGATGTACGAAATCAGGATTCACGGCCGCGGCGGCCAGGGCGCCGTGATGGCCGGCGGCATCCTTGCCGCCGCCATGGTCAATGAAGGCAAATACGTCGTCGCCGTGCCGTCCTTCGGCTTCGAGCGGCGCGGCGCGCCGGTGGCGAGCTTCCTGCGCATGGACACGCGCGAGATCCGCCAGATGACCAACATCTACCGGCCCGACTGCGTGCTGTGCATCGACCCGACGGTCGGCCGCGCGGTGAACGTCTTCGACGGTATCCGCGACAACGGCACCTGGATCCAGACCACCGGCAAGCCCATCGCCGAACTGCAGGTGCCGGACAAGGTCGCCACCGTCGGTCTGTGCGACGCCGTCGCCATCGCCCTCGAGATCTTCAAGCGGCCCATCACCAACACCCTCATGCTCGGCGCCTTCGCCAGGACCACCGGCCTGGTCTCGCTCGATTCCCTGCGCGCCGCGGTGGAGGACTCCGACTTCCGCGACGCCGGCCTGCAGCAGAACCTGCTGGCCCTCGAGCGCGGCTACAACGAGACGACGGTGCACACGTTCGAAAGGAGGGTGGCCGCGTGACCACCAAGCAGTCCTACCCGATGTTCGATTCGGCGCAGATCCCCAATGACCTGTGTCCCATCGCCACGAAAATGAACCCCATGCTGCCGGGCGACTGGCGCAGCATGAAGCCGGTGGTCGACCGCGCCAAGTGCGTGAAGTGCGCCGTCTGCTGGCTCTACTGCCCGGTGCAGTGCGTCGTCGAGAAGGCCGCCTGGTTCGACATCAACCTCGCCACCTGCAAGGGCTGCGGCATCTGCGCCACGGAATGCCCGCAGCGCGCGATCACGATGGTCGGGGAGGGATCATGAGGGCCTATCCCCCGGCCCCTTTCCCGAGGAAAGGGGTGACGTCGGTTCAGTCGCGCGAGGCGCGACTTCCGGTTGCTGACTTGCTGCCTCCTCGGGGCGGCCCAGCGGAGGCAGCATGAGTGCCGTGCTCAAACCCAAATCCAAGGCCATCGTCTGCGACGGCAACGAGGCCGCCGCCTGGGCGGTGACCCTGGCGCGCGTCGACATGGTGGCGGTGTACCCGATCACGCCGCAATCCTCGCTGGTCGAGTACCTTGCCAAGTTCGTCGCCGACGGCAAGTTGAACGCCGAGATCGTCGACGTCGAGGGCGAGCACTCGGTGCTCTCCGTGCTCCACGGCGGCACGCTCGCCGGCGCGCGCACCTACACCGGCACCTGCGGCCCGGGCCTGGCCTTCATGTTCGAGCCCTACCTGCGCACGCCCGGCCTGCGCATGCCGATGGTGATGTCCATCGTCAC
>JAEHDO010000484.1 GCA_016880375.1 Betaproteobacteria bacterium
AAGCGGTCCTTCAGGCGCCGCCAGGTGGCGGGGTCCACCTGGATCATGCCGGGCACGCCCTCGGCGGTGATGCGGCTGGCGATGTTCACCGTGTCGCCCCACAGGTCGTAGATGAACTTCTTCTTGCCGACGACGCCGGCGACCACCGGCCCGGTGCCGATACCGATGCGCACTTCCAGATGGGCGTCGTTGACCGTGAAATCGCGGCGCAGCAGGTCGCGCATCGCCAGCGCCATGTCGGCGATGGCATCCGAATAATCCTTCTGGCCGTCGTTGAGGCCGCCCGCCACCATGTAGGCGTCGCCGATGGTCTTGATCTTTTCCATGCCGAACTGCTCCGCCAGCTCGTCGAAGGAGGAGAAGATGCGGTTGAGCATGGCGAACACCTGGGTCGGCGCCATGCCCTCGGCGATGTGCGTGAAATTGACGATGTCGGCGAACATCACCGTCACGTCGGCGAAGCCGTCGGCGATGGTCTGGCTGCTGTTCTTCAGCCGCTCGGCCACGGGGCCGGGCAGGATGTTCAGCAGCAGGCGCTCGGAGCGCTCCTGCTCGACCTGCAGCTGCTGGTGGGCTTCCGACAGGCGCGCCTGGGCCTTGTATTTCTCGACGGAGGAAAAGCGCAGCAGCAGGAAGACGATGGTCGACACCGCGGCGAAGTTGAGGGCGAAGAAGACGACCGCGGTGCGGATGGGAATCTGCGACTTGACCTGCATTTCCACCGACGCCAGCTGGTAGTCGAAAAAGCCCGACAGCGCCAGCAGGAACAGATAGGCGAAGAACCAGGCGAAGGCCTGGCGCGGCCCCATGAACAGGATCGCGCCGACCGGCGCCAGCAGCCCCCAGATGGTGATGCCGCTGGCGGTGATGAAGTTGCCGATGCTCCACTGCACGACGAAGGGAAAGAACAGGAACAGCGACAGCTGGCTGACGCGGAAGAAATCGAAATTCCCCCACTTGATGTAGACCGCCAGGTTCACCGCCAGCAGGATCTGGAAGGCGAAGGGCAGCGTCGAGGAGAGCTGCGGGCCGAGGCTCCAGTAGATGACCAGCCACAGCATCGAGGCGACGCTGGCGAGGCCGGTGGCGAACATCAGCAGCGACTTGTTGAGGCGCTGTTCGTCGCTGTCCTTGGGGTCGATGCCGGCGGTGCGCAGCCGGTCGAGGAGGCCGGTTGAGCCAGCCGTCATGCGGTTCTCCGAATGGGTTGTGGCGGGGAGGCCCCGCTTTTCACCGAAGTTTCGCAGGAATGGGCGGCGCTGGCAAGGATGGCGGCATATGCCTTGCGGCGCGCGTTGTTCAGGGCAGCTTGCCGGTGGTGATCATGCGGTTGATGAGCACCGAGGGCGGGATCCAGGTGACGAGGTCGTCGAAGGCGGTATCCGGCGTCTTGCCGACGAAGGTGGCGTCGCCGTCCGTGTTTTCCAGCTCGTCGGCGCCGGCAGGCGCCGGGTTGGTGCCGCCGCTCAGGTTGAAGGCGCCGGCACCGTTGGCGCCGTGCGAGAGCACGACGACCGGCACGCTGGCGGCGACGCCGGCGGCGCAGGCGGCGTCGTCGCAGACGTTCAGGTCGCCGACGCTGGCCAGCGTGAAGCCGCTGGTGCTGCTGGAGAAGGCCGCGGTGACGCGATAGCGGTAGCGGTTGTTCCAGGCGTCGCTGCGGCCGAGGCCGAGGTCGACCCAGGGGATGCGGCCTTCCTGGCCGCTGCAGACGCCGCCGGCGCGGTTTTCGCGGCCGTCGTCATCGGTGTCCGGGCAGGGCAGGTAGGGCTTGCCGTCCCCTGCGGCATGGCTGGCGGCGTAGCCGAGGAGCGCCTCGCGCAGGTTCGTC
>JAEHDO010000485.1 GCA_016880375.1 Betaproteobacteria bacterium
CGAGGGTGTTGCCATGGCGATGAATCGAATCCAGTTCCAGCCGGGCCTGTGCATGTCTGAGTTTTTTCAGCGCTACGGTACCCAGGCGCAGTGCGAGGCGGCCCTTGAGAAGGCGCGCTGGCCCGAGGGCTTCCGCTGCCCGCGCTGCGGGGGTACGGCCCATTGCGTGCTGCGCGGGGGTTCGCGCAAGTTGTACCAGTGCAATGGCTGCCATCACCAGAGTTCGCTCACGGCGGGCACCGTCTTGCAGGGCACCAAGCTTGGGCTAACGGTGTGGTTTCTGGCGATCTACCTCCTCAGTCAGGCCAAGACGGGGCTGTCGGCGTTGGCGCTCAAGCGTCACCTGGGCGTGAGTTACCCAACTGCATGGCTCATCCACCACAAGCTGATGCAGGCGATGGCCGAGCGGGAAGAGCGCTATGTGCTCGAAGGCCAGGTTCAGGTCGATGACGCCTACCTCGGCGGCGAGCGCAGCGGGGGCAAGGTCGGTCGCGGCTCCGAGAACAAGGTGGCCTTCGTTGCGGCCGTTTCGCTAAACGAAGGGAGTTGGCGCAATATAATGTCATGCATTGCCCTATGGTGGGGTTTTGAAACGAAAGGGGATTTCCGGTGGCAGCCAAGACCAGGATAGACGACAATCCGGCGCAGGCGAAATACCGCTACCAGGTCAAGAACTGGGCGGAATACGAGCGTGCGCTGGTCAACCGCGGCAACCTGACGATCTGGTTTGACGAAGCAAGCATCGGCGCAAGCTGGACGCTGCCGCGGCCGGTTGGTCGCGGCAAGCCGGGGTCTTACTCGGACCTGGCGATCCAGACCTGCCTGACGCTCAAGACCCTGTTCCGTCTGCCCTACGGTGCCACCGAAGGCCTGCTCAAATCGCTGATGCGCCTGTGTGCGCTGGACCTGCCGGTGCCGGACCACACCCATATGTCGCGCCGGGCAGCGACACTGGAAGTCAAGATACCCCGTCGTCCGAGAGTTGGCGCCACGCATGTCGTGGTCGACTCCAGCGGGCTGAAGATATTCGGCGAAGGCGAGTGGAAAGTCCGCCAGCACGGCGTCGGCAAGCGCCGCACCTGGCGCAAGATTCACCTGGCCGTCGATGAAACCGCCAAGGACATCATCGGGATCGACGTGACGACGGCCGACTGGCACGACAGCGAAGTCTTCCCGGATCTGTTGGCCCAGGTTGACGGTGACCTCGGCCAGGTCTCGGCGGATGGCGCCTACGATACCGCAGGGACGCATGCCGCCATTCGTCAGCGGGAAGCCAGGGCGACGATTCCGCCACGCCATGATGCCGTGCCCTGGGGGAACGACCATCCGCGCGATGCCATCCTGGCCGAGATCGAAACCAGGGGACGGGCGGGCTGGAAGGAAGCCTCCGGCTACTATCGCCGCAGCATTGCCGAAAACATGATGTTTCGGCTCAAGCAATTGGGGGATCGACTCTTCTCCCGTGCGTTTGACCGGCAGGTGGCCGAGAGCCACGTCCGGGCAGCCATCATCAACCAGTTCACCTACCTCGGCCTGCCGAAGTCTGTCCGGGCTGGGCAAATTGTGCCGGCGCCGTGAATCAGGATGGGGATAGGGGCCGTTCATGCTGAAAATCGCGAATGTAAGCCATTATCGTATAAGGAATGTCTAATATGCACCAACGCCTATGCGGTGCTGATTCAAGATTTCTTGCGCCAGATCGAGAAGTAAATTTTTCCAACTGCAAAATCATCAATATAAATATCACTGACAAAAAAATCCCCGCCACTTGTTGCAGATAACACCAACTTTAGTGGCACATAAGAATCGTATATTTCTTTCAGATCCAACCTTGCGAAGACATACTGTGTGTCAAC
>JAEHDO010000085.1 GCA_016880375.1 Betaproteobacteria bacterium
CTTCGGAATCGATCACGGCATTGCGGCCGATGGCGTGGCTGGCGGCGAGCATGAAGCCGTCGCTGTCGTGCTCGATCCTCGGCCACATCAGGCCCGGCGTGTCGGTGATCGTCATCGTCGGGCCGAGGTCGTGGCTCATCTGCGCCTTGGTCACCGCCGGCTCGTCGCCGACGGCGGCAACGCGGCGCTTGAGCAGCGCGTTCATCAGCGTCGATTTGCCGACGTTGGGAATGCCCATGATGAGCATGCGCAGCGGCTTGAAGGTGTCCTTGCGGTGCGGCGCCAGCGCCTGGCACAGGGCCGGCACGCGCGCGGCCTCGCCCGGCTTCTTGCAGGAGAGGGCCACCGCCTTGACGCCGGGCTGGCGGTTGTAGAAGTCGAGCCAGGCCTTCGTGACTTCCGGGTCGGCCAGGTCGGCCTTGTTCAGCAGCTTGAGGCAGGGACGCTGGCGGTGCAGGCGCAGCTCGCGGATCATCGGGTTGCTGCTGGCCTCCGGCAGGCGTGCGTCGCAGACCTCGATCACCACGTCGGTCAGCGCCAGGGTTTTGGCGGCTTCCTTGCGGGCCGAGGTCATGTGGCCGGGGAACCACTGGATGGTCATGGGCGAATCGTTTCAGTCAGGTTGGTTAGCAGGGTCGGCGGCGACGACGCGGATTTCCTCATCCGCGAAGCGCACCACCTGGCCCGGCCGCAACTTGCGGCGGATGCGGGTCTCGATTTCGCCGTCCACCGTCACGGCGCCCTCGGCGATCAGGGCCTTGGCGGCGCCGCCGGAAGGCGTCAGGCCGAGCAGCTTGAGGAGGTCGTTGAGGGGGATGAACTCGCCCCTGAGCTGGAAGCGGTGAATGGTCAAGGAATCCTCCGGTGCCGGATTATAGTCGCGCCGGCGTCGTGGATGACTCCGGGAGTTGAAAATCGGAAATGCGAGGATAATGAATAATCTTTGTACAACCGCAGATGGAGGATAAGACCATGTACCAGAAAACATTGACCCGTATTGCTGCGATTTTCTTCGCATTTGTCCTGGCCGCCTGCGCCACCTCGGGCGGGCAAACCGGGGAAGTGGAAATTCGTTCCGGCGTGATCGAGCAGATCACCCCCGTGCAGTTGACCAGCAACCAGGGACTCGGCGTCGGCGCCGTGGTGGGCGGCGTCGTCGGCCTGGGCGTCGGCAGCCTGATCGGCAAGGGCAGCGGGCGCGATGTCGCCATGGTGCTCGGCACCATCGGCGGCGCCTATGCCGGCCACAAGGTCCAGCAGCGCTACAAGGATCCGGTGCAGGGGCAGCAGGTCGTCGTGCGCACGACGACCGGCGTCCTGGTGACGGTCACGCAGCCGGCCAACCCGAACCTGGCCGTCGGCCAGAACGTGGCGATCGAGGGCAACGGCGAAGACGCCCGCGTCGTGCCCCGATAAATTCCTGCAAAAGCCAGCCCGCAGCACGGCGCGCCGTGCCGGCGGGGCTGACTTTGCCACGGCGCTGCTAGGTTTGCAGCCCGAGCGCGGGCACGGGCGGCAGGCCGATGCGTTCGTATTCGGCGATGACCTGCGCACCCAGCAGCAGGATGATCGCGCCCGCCTCCAGGCTGAGCAGGACGGCGATGGCCGCGGCGAACGAGCCATAGACCAGATTGACCATCGACAGCGTCGAGAAGTACCACACCAGCGCATGGCGCGTGGCTTCCCACAGCAGCGCCGCCGTCGCGCCGCCGATGAGGGCGTGGCGCAGCGCCAGCCGGCCCACCGGCATCACCAGGTAGAGCGAAGTGAGCAGGATGATCTCGCCGGCGATGCCGAGCAGGTAGATCAGCACCGCGTCGGCGCCGTCGAGCGACCACGTGCGGCCGAGGAACGTCACGACCCGGTCGTCCAGCGCCGCCAGCGCGCCGCTCACGGCGTTCACCAGCAGCATGCCCGCCGCCAGCAGCGAGATGTAGCAATAGGGGATGATCGCCGAGACGAGGAAATGCCGGCGCCGGATCGCCACACGGTGGAAGAAGATCACCGACATGGCGTTTTCCAGCACGGTGAACGCCACCGAGCTGAAGAACAGCAGCAGCGCCAGTCCCGCGGCCCCGACCACCTTCCAGTTCTCCATGAATACGGCGACCTGCGCCACCAGGGCAGCGGACTGGTTCGGCGCCACGAGCGACAGGTATTCATCCAGCGTCCGCAGCAGCGCCGGCGCATCGGTGAATTGCGAGAGCAGCACCAGGATGAGCGCGAACATCGGCACGATGGACAGCAGCGTGTTGTAGGCGACCGCCCCGGACAGCAGGAAACCCTGGTTGGCGCGGAAACTGGCGATCACCTGCCCGGCAAAGCGCCACGGATGGTCCAGCACGTAGCGGGCCTGCGGGGAAAGCATCGGCATGGCGTGATTACGGGAGCTGAAAAAAAACCGGAGCCAGCATGGCTCCGGTTTTTCGGAATGACGACTTCAGGCTGCTGTCAGAACTTGTAGTTGAAGCCCAGCTTGAAAACGTTCATGTCGGCATCGGCCTTGGAGACAAACGGCAGGGCGCCGGGAAAGGTGATGGCGCCGCTGTTTTTGTCGGAGCCGAAATCATAGTAGTTGTACTGGAAGCTCATCGAGGCGCGGGGCGTAAACCGGTACTCGCCGCCGATGCCCAGCGTCCAGCCGCTGCGGCTCTCGTTGAAGTTGTAGCCCGAGCTGGAGTTGAACTCGAAGCCGCCGAAAGCCAGGCCGCCGTCCGCGAACACCATGAACTTGTTATTCACCAGGTAGCCGAGCCTGACCGTCGTCGAGGCGAGCCAGTCGTAGTTGCCCGTTCCCTTGAAGCCGGTCGGGAAAGCGGGGCTGGTGAAGGTGCTGCTGCCGTCGACATCCGCCCAGGACCAGTCGGCTTTTACGCCCAGGACCCACTTGGGGTTGAGCTCGAAGTTGTAGCCCAGTTGCAGACCAGCAAGGGCGCCGCTCTGGCCATAGCCGTTCTTCCCATTAGCAAACGCAGGAAGCGGAGGGGCGAGGCCATAGCTGGTATCCCTGTCGCCGTCGGCCCAGCCGGCATGGAGGCCGACATAGCCGCCTTCCCAGTCGCCGGCCATGGCCGGAGCGGCAGCGGCGAAGGCGCTGGAAATTGCGAGAGCGGTGGCTAACTTCTTGAAGTTGTTC
>JAEHDO010000486.1 GCA_016880375.1 Betaproteobacteria bacterium
GTCGCGCGCGACGCCTGCGCCGACGTCGTCATCGCGGTTCCGGTGGGCAACCCGGCCGCCACGCGCGCGCAGCTCGGCAGCGCGCTGGCGGTGGCCGGGCAGGCGATGAACATCGCCATCGAGGCCAACGAAAAGGCGCAGCTGGCGACACTGACGCCGAAGGACGTGTCCATCCCGGTGGTGCTGAAGGACATCACCTCGGGAGACTTCGACAAGGTGCCGGAGGCGATTCCGATCGGCGAGGCGGCGGCGCGCAATGCCCGCGCCGCGCTCGCGCGCTACAGCCTGTCGCCGCAGGAGTACGCGGCCTGGCGCGCCGACCTGCGGCGGATTGCGGCAGCACCGCCGAAGGTCATCGACGAGGTGCGCCTGGCCGGACTCAAGGCGGTGGACCCCGAGGTGATGAAGCGGCATCTCAAGACCCGGCCCGGCGACACCTATGACCCCGCCAAGGCGGATGCGGATACGCAGCGGCTGGTCGAGCGCGGCGACTTCTCCAGCGTCAGCTACCAGGTGACCACCGAGGACTCGCGCAACGTGCTCACCTACAACGTCACCGAGAAGACGCAGGGGCCGGACTACCTGATGCTCGATGCCAACCTCAGCACCGACTTCAAGGGGGATACGGCGTGGGGCCTGCGCGCCGATTACGAGCGGCGCTGGCTGAATTCGCTGGGCGGCGAATTGCGCACCTCCGTCCAGCTCGGCCGCCCGAATGTCCTCAACATCAGCCTGTACCAGCCTGTCGAGAAGAGCCAGACCTTCTTCGTCTCGCCGACCCTGTACGCCAACCAGACGCTGGAGTACCTCTACCAGGGCGACAGGGAAGTGGAGCAGCTGGACATCCGCCGCTACGGCCTGCGCCTCGAAGGCGGCGCCGCGCTCGGCACCTGGGGCGAAGTCCGCCTCGGCCTGCAGCGCGGCGGTGTGAGCACCAAGCAGAAGGTGGGCGACCCGGCGTTCATCGCCCCCGGCCATGCCGACACGGCGGGGGCAACGCTGCGTTTCGTCTACGATCAGGTCGACCAGCGCCTGTTCCCCACCAAGGGCAGCTCCGGCAGCTTCACGGCCTATTCCTCCCAGACCGGGCTGGGCGCGGACCGGAACTACCGCACGATAGAAGGAAGCTGGTTGACGCTGTTCTCGCGCGGCCGCGACGTGCTGGGACTGGGCATACGCGGCGGATCCGACCTGGGGAGCAACGCACCCTACTACGATCAGTTCAAGCTTGGCGGCCTGTTCAACCTGTCGGGCTACCGCACCGCACAACTGATCGGCCGCGAATATCTGCTGGGCGTGATGCAATACCGGCGCCGCTTTGCGGACATTTCGCGGGCGTTCGGCACCGGGATTTACGCCGGCGCTTCGCTGGAGGCGGGAAACGTCTTCAAGCGGCTGGACAATACCCCGACCAAGGGCGCGATGGTGGCGGGCTCGCTGTTCGTCGGCATCGACTCGAAGCTCGGGCCGGTGTACTTCGGTTATGGCCTGTCCGAGGGCGGCCACTCGGCGTGGTACCTGTATATCGGTTCGTCACTCCAGACAATCCGCTAGTGGCAATGCCGCGATGGCGCTGATCAGACGAACGGCGAAGCGGGCGGGCCTGCTGCTGCTGGGGCTGCTCCTGCTGGGGATGGCCGCATGGGGCGTGCTGGCCCTGTATTTCTTCGACCAGGAAAGCCAGGCCCTGCGTACCGGCCTCGCCGCTGCCTTCGGCCTCGCCTCGCTGGCGGCGCTGGTCGGGCTGGCGCTGCCGCGCTGGCGCTGGCGCGCCTGCGCCGGCTTCCTCGCGCTGTTCGCGCTGCTGCTGTCTCAGTGGTTCGCCATCAGGCCCTCCAACGACCGCGCCTGGCAGCCGGAGGTCGCGGTCCTGCCCTACGCCACCATCGAAGGCGAACGGGTCACGGTCCACAACATCCGCAACTTCGATTACCGCAGCGAGACCGACTTCACCCCTGCGTATTACGACAAGACCTTCGACCTGCGGCAGCTCGATTCGGTGGACCTGGTCGCCACCTACTGGATGGGTCCGGCGGTCGCCCACATCTTCATGAGCTTCGGCTTCGCCGGCAAGGATCATCTGGCGATTTCCATCGAGGCGCGCAAGGAGCGCAGCGAAGGCTACTCCACGGTGAAGGGTTTCTTCCGCCAGTACGAGCTGTATTACGTCGTCGCCGACGAACGGGACGTCATCCGCGTGCGCACGAATTACCGCAAGGACCCGCCCGAGGACGTCCATGTGTTCCGGCTGAAGGGGGCGACCGATGCCGGGCGCAACCTGTTTCTCAGCTATATGCAGAGGATCAATTCGCTCAAGGAGCGGCCGGAGTTCTACAACACCCTGACCACCAATTGCACCACCAATATCTGGCTGCATGCGGGCGTCAACCCGGGGCGCATACCCTTCTCCTGGAAGATTCTCCTCAGCGGGCATGTCCCCGGCTATCTCTACGATGCCGGCAGGCTCGAAGGCAACCTGCCGTTCGCCGAATTGCAGCAGCGCAGCCTCATCAACGCACGCGCCCGGGCCGCCGACGGGGCCGAAGACTTCTCCCGGCAGATTCGTGCGGCAATTGGCCGCTGATGCCCGTCGCGGCGCGAAGGGCGAAGCGCAATGGGTGGACTATGCAGACGGCGGATGACAACATGAAAAAAGGCTTCGCCGCGGACCTGATCCCGGGCCTGACGACGGCTGCCGTCGTCGTGCCGAAGGCGCTCGCCTACGCCACCATCGCGCAGCTGCCGGTGCAGGCCGGCCTGTTCGCGGCGCTGGTGCCGATGGTCGTGTACGCAGTCCTCGGCACGTCGCGCCTGCTGAGCGTCAGCACCACCACGCCCATCGCGATCCTGTGCGCGACGGCGATCGGCGAGGCGCTCCGCGCGGACCCGGGGCTCGATCCCCTCACTGCTGCGGCGACGCTGAGCCTGCTCGTCGGCCTGATGCTGATTGCCGCGCGCGTCCTCCGCCTCGGCTTCGCGGCCAATTTCATATCCGAGCCGGTGCTGACGGGGTTCAAGGCGGGGGTGGGGTTCGTCATCGTCGTCGACCAGCTGCCCAAGCTGCTCGGCATCCACATCCACAAGGAAGGCTTCTTCCGCGACGTCGCCTCGATCGCCGCCCAGGCGCCGGAGCTTTCCTGGCCCACGCTCGGCGTCGCCCTCGGCACCCTCGCCGTCATCGCTTTCGCCAAGCGCTTTCTGCCGAAATCGCCGGCGCCGCTGCTCGCCGTGGCGCTGGGCATCGCCGTTTCGGCCGTTGTCGGGCTGGAGGCAGCCGGTGTGAGCGTGGTGGGCGCGATCCAGGGGGGCTTCCCGGCGCCCAGAATGCCGCAGCCCGGCCTGTTCGAGGCGATGTGGCCTGCGGCGGCGGGCATCGCCCTGATCTCCTTCACCGAATCGATCGCCGCGGCGCGGGCCTTCGTCCGCAGCACGGATCCGCCCCTCGACGCGAATCGGGAGCTGCTTGCCCTCGGCGCCGCGAACGCCGCCGGGGCATTCATCGGCTCGATGCCTGCCGGTGGCGGCACCTCGCAGACGGCGGTCAACCGCAACGCCGGGGCGCAAACCCAGGCCGCCGCGCTGGTGGTGGCGGCAACGGCCTTCGCGACGCTGCTGTTCCTCGCGCCGGTGCTGGCACTGATGCCGCATGCCACGCTGGCGGCGGTGGTCATCGCCTACTCGATCGGGCTGGTGAACCCGGCGGAGATGGTGGCCATCCGCCGCGTGCGCAACATGGAGTTTCGCTGGGCCCTGGTCGCCTGCCTCGGCGTGATGGTGCTGGGAACGCTCAAGGGCATCGTCGTCGCCATCATGCTCTCGCTGGCGGGACTCATGTACCTCGCCTACGATCCGCGGGTCTACGAGCTGCGGCGCAAGCCGGGCACGAATGTGTTCCGCCCGCGCTCGCCCGAGCATCCGCAAGACGAGGCGATTCCCGGCCTGCTCATCGCCCGCCCCGAGGACCGCCTCTACTTCGGCAATGCGGCGAACGTCGGCGCAAAGCTGCTCGCCCTGGCCAGGGCCGCCGCGCCGAAGGTGGTCCTGCTCGACTGTTCCGCGATTCCGGGTTTCGAATACACCGCGCTGAAGATGCTGGTCGAGGGGGAGGAGAAGCAGCGTGAACAGGGCCGGGA
>JAEHDO010000015.1 GCA_016880375.1 Betaproteobacteria bacterium
CAACCAGGCCGGCGAAGACAACCGCAACGTCGCCCGCATGGCCGCGCTACTTTCCGGCCTGCCGCTCTCCGTGCCCGGCGCCACGGTGAACCGCCTCTGCGGCTCGGGCATGGACGCCGTCGGCAGCGCCGCGCGCGCCATCCGCGCCGGCGATACCGATCTGATGATCGCCGGCGGGGTGGAGAGCATGACGCGCGCGCCTTTCGTCATGGGCAAGGCCGATGCCGCCTTCTCGCGCAGCGCACAGACTTTCGACACCACCATCGGCTGGCGCTTCGTCAATCCACTCATGAAGAAGCTCTACGGCACCGACGCCATGCCGGACACGGCGGAAAACCTGGCCACGGAATTGAATATCTCCCGTGCCGACCAGGACGCCTTCGCATTGCGCTCCCAGCAGCGCGCCGTGGCGGCCCAGGCCGCCGGACGCTTCGACGACGAGATCGTGCCTGTCGAAATCGCTCAGAAGAAGGGCGAGCCGAAGATCGTCGCCACCGACGAGCACCCGCGCGCCGACACCAGCCTGGAGAGCCTGGCGAAGCTGAAGCCCATCGTGCGCGAGGACGGCACGGTGACGGCCGGCAATGCCTCGGGCGTGAACGACGGCGCCTGCGCCCTGCTGCTCGCCAGCGAGGCTGCCGCGAAACGCCACAGTCTCACGCCGCGCGCCCGCATCGTCGGCATGGCCACCGCCGGCGTGCCGCCGCGCATCATGGGCATCGGCCCGGCGCCGGCCACGCGGAAATTGCTGGAGCGCACCGGCCTGAAGCTGGCGCAGATGGATGTCATCGAACTCAACGAAGCCTTCGCCGCACAGGCGCTGGCCGTGACGCGCGATCTCGGCCTGGCCGACGACGCGCCGCAGGTGAATCCGAATGGCGGCGCCATCGCCCTGGGCCATCCGCTCGGCATGAGCGGCGCGCGCCTCGCCACGACGGCCCTGTATCAGCTGCACCGCTCGGGCGGGCGCTATGCGCTGTGCACCATGTGCATCGGCGTCGGCCAAGGCATCGCGCTCATCATCGAGCGCGTCTGAAGCAGAATACGGGAGAGCAGCAAGGAACAAAGGAGGAGACAGCCATGACATCGAAAATGCCGAAGCCCGGCGAACTTGAGCCGATTGAAAAGGCCAGCCGCGATGAAGTCGCCGCGCTGCAACTGCAGCGCCTGCAATGGTCGCTCAAACATGCCTACGACAACGTCCCGCATTACCGCAAGAAATTCGACGCCGCCGGCGTCCGGCCGGAAGACCTGAAGCAGCTCTCCGACCTGGCGAAGTTTCCCTTCACCACCAAGCAGGACCTGCGCGAGAACTATCCCTTCAACATGTTCGCCGTGCCGCGCGAGCAGGTGGTGCGCATCCACGCCTCCAGCGGCACCACCGGCAAGCCGACCGTGGTCGGCTACACGCAGAAGGACATCGATATCTGGTCCGACCTGATGGCGCGCTCCATCCGCGCTTCCGGCGGGCGCCCCGGCGACATCGTGCATGTCGCCTACGGCTACGGCCTGTTCACCGGCGGCCTCGGCGCCCACTACGGCGCCGAGCGCCTCGGCTGCACGGTCATCCCGATGTCCGGCGGACAGACCGAGAAGCAGGTGCAGTTGATCCTCGATTTCAAGCCCGACATCATCATGGTCACGCCGTCCTACAGCCTGGCCATCGCCGACGAGTTCGAGCGCCAGGGCCACGACCCGGCCCAGTGCTCGCTGCAGATCGGCATCTTCGGCGCCGAGCCGTGGACCAACCAGATGCGCGCGGAGATCGAAAGGCGCATGGGCATCGATGCAGTCGACATCTACGGCCTCTCCGAAGTCATGGGGCCCGGCGTGGCCTGCGAGTGCATCGAGACCAAGGACGGCCTGGTGATCTGGGAGGACTTCTTCTATCCGGAGATCATCGATCCGGTGACCGGCGAAGTGCAGCCAGACGGTGCAACGGGGGAACTGGTATTCACCTCGCTGGCCAAGGAGGCGCTGCCGATCATCCGCTACCGCACGCGCGACCTCACCCGCCTGCTCGCGCCCACGGCGCGTTCCTTCCGCCGCATGGACAAGATCACCGGCCGCTCCGACGACATGCTCATCATCCGCGGCGTGAACGTCTTCCCCTCGCAGATCGAGGAA